>NZ_JBTOLW010000005.1:0-148854 GCF_054552115.1 Pseudohaliea sp.
CACCCGGTAGCCCGTCCAGCCGCCCAGCTTACCCACCGTCTTGCGATCAAACATTGCCGTGCCCCATTCCCATGCGGTCTCGGGCACAATACGGCGGGTGAGGTCAGGGGCTCAACGTCCCCGGAAACCTTCGAAGAACCTAAAAAAAGCGCCCTAGCGGCGGGCGCGGAAGAACCCGCGCAGGAGTTCACCGCTCTCCTCGGCGAGGGGTCCCTGGCGCCAGCTGACGCGGTGGTTATAGTGGGTGGCATCGAGGAGCCGGGCGGTACTGCAGACGGCCCCGGCGCGGGGCTCGAGAGCCGCGAAAACGAGTTCCGCCACCCGGGCGTGCACGAGCGCGCCGACGCACATGGTGCACGGCTCGAGGGTCACGTACAGCACGCTGCCGGGCAGGCGATAGTTGCCGAGGCGCTGGCCCGCCGCCCGCAGCGTAGTGATCTCGGCATGGGCTGTGGGGTCGCAGCGGGCGATCACGCCATTGGCGCCCTCTCCCACGATCGTGCCATCGCTGACCAGCACCGCGCCGATGGGGACCTCCCCGGCCTCTGCGGCCGCCTCGGCGAGCGCCAGGGCCCGGCCCATGAATTCACTGTCTCTGTCGACGGCCACCGCGCCGGCTCCCTTACTCTGCCAGGGCGCAAGTGTCGCACGGCGTCGCGGTTCGTGGCAGCGATCCGGCCGCTTCAGGTACGATCAACAGGGTGCGCCCTTTACCGACAGCCATCGGCACCCTGCTGCTTTGCACCGTGCTGCCGGCCTTCGCCGAGCCGACCGCCAACGAGTACAACGCCTACCTGGAAAAAGGCCCCTGGACGGCCATGTACCGACACTCCGAGGGCACCTGGCACGCCCGCCTGTCGCGACGGGCGGGTGACTTTACGCTGGCCTACCGCCGCGCGGACCTGTGCCTGGCCCGGGAACACCGGGTCAGCGTCCAGCAGGATCTTTTCAAAGGCGATGGCCTCTCCCTGGCGCACCGCCTGGAATACCGCGCCTTCAGCAACGCCGCGATCGACGATCACTGGCGCTATCGCCTGATTGCCGGCTACCGGCACCGGCTGACGGAGAACGTCGTGGCCTGGATCCGCCTGCAGCCGCGCCTGGCCTTCCCCGGCGGCCGGCGCCTCTTCGACGCGAGGGACCAGGTAGGCCTCGAGTTCCAGCTCGGCGCGCTGCGCATCTCACCGTTTTACGAGCGCTACGCCCTCAGGCGCTGGGATAGGCACGGCGGCAATGTCTTCGGGGTGCACGCGACCCTGCAGCTCTGACCGCGGCGAGTCCGCTTTCCAGTTACCACTCGCCTACCAGATAACGTTGATCATCGACACCGCTTTCATAGCCCTACCGTCCACCCGATTAGGGTCGGAAGCGGATTGTCACCCGGTTGCCAGGCGCGGCACCATCTGCCCGCTTCCCTGCTAGCGGGCAGCCTCACTCGCGATACCGTGCAGGGCACCCCGCATCGTTTCGAGGAGCGGCATGGACGGGTCTATGCCGTGACGCCCGGCGAGCCAGCGCGGGTCGTTCCAGCCGACGGTGACGCCGCCGTCCTTGTCCGCCCAGACCAGGTACTTCAGCGGTAGATCGATGCCAGCTGCGGGGGCCGCCTGCATCAGCGCCGTGCCGGCGGCAGGTTTGCCGAAAATCAGGAGTTCGCTCGCCGGCAGCGCCATCGCGACACGCTCGGCGCCGGCGCCGTGGTCGATCCGGGCAAAAATTGTGAAGCCCTGGGTCGTCAGGGCCTGCTGTAGGCGATCGACAGTGGCGGCGACGGGATGCTCGCTCTTCAGGGTTACCAGTCCCTCCCCCGCGTTCGCCAGGGCCCCGAAGACCAATGCAAGAGCCAGCATTCCCATTGTCAGCAGGGAGGCTCTCATGGCGATGCCTCCCGTGACGCGCCGTCAACGATATACACCTGTGTCATGCGCACATCGAGGGCGGTGGAGATGGCGGTGTTCTCGCCGGTCTCCGGGTCCGGGTAGGCGTCGGCGAGGCGGCGCAGGGCCTTGTAGAGGGAGATGGCGGAAATCTGCCCGTTGGCGAGGTGGTGCGTGGAGTCGTTGCGGATGAGCTGGAAATACCAGGTGTCGACGTCCGCGTAGCCGGCGAGCAGCCCCTCGGCGCTCGTCCCGTCGAGGCGCAGCTCGAAGCGCGCATCGCGGATGCGGTGGATCGACGGCACCTGCAGGTTCTGCCAGGGGATCACGAGTTCGTCGATGGGCTCGGTGGTCAGCACGCCGTCCTCAATGCGCCCGGGCGTCTCGCGGATCAGCGGCTCGCCCCAGCGGCGGTCCACGCGCTGCGTGCCGCCGGGCATGATCTCCTCGCCGGTGGCATCGGTGAGCAGCTCGTCGCGGCCGCGGTAGACGGTCACGGTGACGCTGTCGTCATCGGCCAGGCTGTCGACGCCGGTGAGGTTGATCATCATCCGGTTGTAGGCCTCGTCCTTGATGGCCTTGCTCTGGAAGATGTACTCCACGCCGTCGGGGCCGCGGAAGCCGATGATGCAGCCCACGGCGCGGTAGACGGCGTTGTCGATGCCGGGAGTCCCATCCGGGTGTTCGAAATCGTCGGGGCTGGTCTCGCCATCGAGGTCGAGGCCGTAGGCATAGGGCCCCTCCACGGTGTAGAACGGGAAGCCGTCCGGTTCCGCGGTCGGATGCCAGGTGGCGATCTCCTGCGCGAGCTGCGTTGCCTGGACATCGAGACGGTCCGGCTCGGGATACAGCGCCGCGAACTGCTCCCGCGGCCCGTCATTGAAGCCCTGCGGGCACTCGCTGGCGTCCTCGGTCTGGTAGACAGACCAGAACAGGTCCGTGAATACGTAACCGATGGTGCCGCCCGGCGGCCCTTCTGCCGCGGCGCCGCGCACACCGGCAAGCAGCAGCGCGACGACAAACAGCGCGGCGCGCGGCCTCACAGAATCCCCTGCATGTAATCGTCCCTCAGCCAGAAGGCGCGCAGGCCATTGCGCATGCCGCGCCATTCGCCGGTGCCGCCGCCGGCCACGTCACCGGGGCGGTCATCACCGCCGAAGGTGTACACGGGCCGGTCGCGGTAGGCCCAGACGCGCAGAGCCCCGGGCGCGTCGTCCGCGGCGAAGCGGCCCGTGCGCGGGTCGATGGTGACGATGGTCCAGGTGCGGTTCGGGCTCGTTTCCGCTTCACCGGCCGGTACATAAGGCCAGTGCGTGAGGCAGCGCTCCGGGTCGCCGCCGCCACACATGGCGAGGCGGTAGACCTGGGTATCCTCCGGGTGGTCGCAGGCGAGCTGGTCCGCCGAGTCGTCGGCACAGTAGTAAACATAGATCGTCCGGCCCTCGCGATCGGCGAGAACATTGCCGGCGAGCGTCGCCTGCACCGTAAAGCTCGCCGGCCAGGCCGGAGCGCGCTGCAGGAAGACGTTTTCCCAGCCGGGTACGTCGCTGCCCTGCCGGGACCAGGAGTGCCGGTCGAGGCGGTGGGTGTAGAGGGGCTGGCCGCGGAACACCCACTGGCGCACGCCCGGTGAGCGCTCCAGCAGCGTCCACTCCCCCTGCGCGGCGGCGAGCGCGGGGGCCGTCACCGGCGCCCAGCGCCGCAGGCAGGCGCCCCGGCAGGCCGAGGATTCCGCGTCGTCCTCCGCATAGGCGTAGACGGCATCATTGCTCGCCGTGGTCAGCATGCGGCCGACGCTCGTCGCCTTGACGGCAAAACCAGGCGGCAGCGCCGGCGGCGGCCCCACCGGTACGCGGTAGGCCGGGTCATCACGCTGGTAGCGCCGGCGGGTGCCACCGAGCACATCGCCCGGGCGGCGGTCGCGAACGGAGGTGTACAGCGGCTGCTCCTCGTAGGCCCACTGGCGGCTGCCGTCGCGCCGCTCAAGGATCGTCCAGTCGCCCACGGGCTCGGCGTCCTCAGCGGCCAGCACGGGCGGCCAGAGGTCCGTGCAGGCGGGCCGCTCGTCGAGTTCGGGCAGGGGAATACCCGCCGGGTAGGGGCTCATCAGGCCGGCGGTCACCGTGGTGGGTTCGCCGTAGCACGCCGGTGTTCCGGGCGCCTCGCCGCTGTAACCGTTACGCAGCACGTGCTGTGGCCACTCGTAAAGCGTGCGGCCCTCCGCGTCGGCGAAGACAGGGCCCTCGAGTTCGTTGACGATGACCTGGAAGCCCGGGGGCATCGGCACATCGCGCCAGGTCTGGGCATTTTCTTCACCCGCGACACCGGGCAGCGCCTCGCCGAGCGCCACTCCGGCAACAAGGACTGCGACCAGGGAAAGCAGGGCGCTGCGGCCGCGGGCACCGCACTCAGACAAGAATCTCACCGATCTCGCTGGCCGTCGTGTTGCTCTTGGTGCCCCAGCTGTCGATGTCGACACCCATGAGGCGCTGCGCCGTGTAGCCGAGGCGGCAGCCGGGTGTGCCGCCACCGTCGATGTGCAGGCCCGTGCGCACGCGGCCACCGGCCGTGCCCGCGCTGAACATGGGGATGCCCTCGATGGAGTGGATCTTGGCGTAGGACTGATCCGTGGTCGCATAGACGAAGGTGTTGTCCAGCAGCGTGCCATCGCCTTCGCGGAAGCTGGCCAGGGCCTCGACGAACCACGCCCATTCCTCCATCGCCCGGCGCGTGAACCAGGAAGTATTCGGCTGGTAGCCGAGCGCCGGATCGACGGCCTCCTCGTGCGTCGCCGTGTGGTGGGGCTTGTCGTAGCCGGGCCGCGTGGTGGCCGAGAAAGCCGAGGCATAGAACATGTTGAAGACCCGCGTCTGGTCGCAGGCCACGGCCATGAGCATCAGCTCGCCAAGCATGCGGTGCCGGCGGGCAACGAGATCCGCGTCGAGGCCGGCGGGCAGCTGCGGCGGCGGGTCGACGACCACGCAGGCCTCCCGCGGTTCCGGGCGCGTCAGCTGCAGATCGAAGCGGCGCTCGAGATCGCGCAGGCCGGTGAAATACTGGTCGAGGCGGGCCCGGTCTTCCGCGCCGAGGGACTTCTCAAGGGCTTTCGCATCCTCGCGCACGGCCGAAAGTACGCTCTTGCGCACCATCACCTTCGGGTCGGGCGTGAAGGTCTCGGCGTTCGGGTCCTGGAACCCCGCACCGAAGAGGCGCTCGTAGAAGCGCAGGGGCGACCACTCGGGTGCATTCACGGAATTGCCGCCCTCGTAGCTGAAGCTGTCGCGGACATCACCGGTGGCCGTCGCGCTGAGGCTGCGAAAGCGCGTGGCGTTGCCGAGCTTGCGCGCAATCGTCACGTCCAGGGTCTCCCCGGGGCGGTTCTCCCGGGTCATGGGTGCACTCCCGGAACGCAGGACGACCCATCCGGAGTGGTGGCACAGGTTGGGCGCGTCATCGCGGAAGACGTGGAAATTGGTGTAGAGATTGATGTGCTGCTGCACGGGGGCGAGCGCGGCGATCTCCTCCGGCAGGTCGAAAGCGGGGCCGGTGCGCTTCGGCACGAACACGGGTTCGCTCATGCCGAGGCCCCAGGACCAGGTGCCGAAGCGCTGGGGCACGGGCAGGCCGCTGGCGAGGGCCGAGCCGTTCTCGTTGAGGAAACAGTTGAGCAGGGGCAGACCCACCGTGACCGCGCCGCCGCCCAGTACGCCGCGCAGGAAGCGCCGCCGCGTGAACTTGCTCATCGAGTCGCCCCCGTGTCTCTCAATGCCAGTTGTGCTTCGGTGATACGCGCCGGCGCCGTGGGCGGCGGCTCGCGATCCAGCTTAACAGGTTCTGTCTCCGGCCGGAGCGTGCGGAAGGCGGGACTGGTCGCCAGGGCCTCGAGGAGCGCACGCAGCCGGTAGCCCTCATCGGCAAAGCGCTCCTCCAGCCAGGCCAGGGTAGGGCGATCGTGCACCGGTGACGGCGGTCCGCCGGTTCCCCAGGCATAGACCCGGTTCACCAGGCAGGCGGGCAGCTTGGGGTGGTTGCGCAGCGCTTCGGCAAGGCCCTCGACCCCGTCGTAGAAGACACCGTCGAGCTCGCCCGCGGTATCCAGCGGCGCACCGTTCTCGGTTTCACGGTACTGCCCTGCACCGTCGAAGTGCTCGAGGGCCAGGCCCATCGGGTCCGTGACCAGGTGACAGCCGGCACAAGAGGGATTGCTGTTGTGGGCGTCCAGCCGCTCCCGCGCGGTCTTCGCGTGGGCGTTTTCCTCCAGCGCGGAGAAGTCCACGTTCGGCGGCGGATCGGGCACCTTCTGGCAGAGAAGTTCCTCGCGCAGCGCCTTACCGCGCTGCGTCGGTGAGGAGCGAACGGCGTGGGAGTGCACGGCGAGGAAGCTCACCTGGGTGAGCAGGCCGATACGGGGACTGTCTTCCTCGAATTCATGGGGCGCCCAGCCCGGTTCCGCCGGCAGGTCGTAGACGACGGCCAGCGCCGGGGACAGAAAAGTGCGCCGGGTCGTGAAGAGGTCGCGGTAGTCCAGGTTCCGCACCAGCACATGGTCGACGATCGTGCGCAGCGTCTGCTCCCGGGCCTGCGCCAGGGTCGAGCCGGTCACCCGCGGGTAGACCATCGGGTCCTTGGCCAGGCTGTCGAAAGCGTCGAAGGCGAGCATGTCGTCAAAGAAGGCCCGCATGCCGGTTTCCAGGCGGCTGCTGGCGAGCATGCGCGTCACCGCCTCGCGAAGACCCGCCTCGCTGTGCAACGCGCCACTCGCAGCGGCATCCAGGAGCGCCGCATCCGGGGGACCGTTCCACAGGAAGAAGCTCAGTCGCGACGCCAGCGCGTAGCCGTCCAGGCGTCGCCGGCCGGGCCGCGCCGGGTCCGGCTCGCTGCGATCGGTGATGAAGAGGAACTCGGGGCTCAGGAGCACCGCCTCGAGGGCCAGCGCAAGGCCGGTGTAGAAGTCTTCCATTTCCTCCGCTGCGCGTCCGGCGCCGTCCACCAGCGCTGTAAGCCGCTCATCCGCCAGGGGCCTGCGCTGCAGCAGCCGCCCGGCCTCGCGCAGGAAGGCCTCGGCGCAGGCGGCATCGGCAGCGCCCGCATCCGCCGGGCGACAGGGCAGGAGAAAGGCACGGTGCGACTCATCCACGACCTTTGCCGCAATGGCCGCTGCGGAACGCTGGATCTGCGAGAGCTGGTCCGAGGTGAGACCCACGGCCGCCGCGCCGTTCGCGCGCAGCCCGGCCGTGCGCGACAGCGGGGGCATCGGCGCGAGCACGCTGTCGGCGATATCCGCGCCGAACACCGCCGCAATGCTATTGCGATACTGCTCGGCGGTCAGCAGCCGCGCGCGTTGCGCGGAGCCGGCGTCCGGCACCCCGGCGTCACCCCCCTGCACGCCGTCGCCACAGCCGGCGAGCAGCAAGAGCGCGCCGAGCAGGCCGGGCAGCACTGCGCGCATGCCGCGCAGTCGCAAGCCCCGTCCGCCTCTGCCCGCCGCGGTGATCGCGTGAGCTATCGCTGCCATTACCGCCCTCCTGCGCCGGCCTGGCGCTGCCGCTCGACCTGTGCCGGGGCAACGACACCCGCTGCATTGTCCCAGGTGTTGCGGATGTAGGTTGCCACCGCCGCTACCTCCCTGTCGTCAAGCAGGTAACGGTAGGCCTTCATGGGCTTGAGCCACTGCCGCGCGGGATCCGCACCGGCCACCTCCGGCCCGTAAAGGATGACGTTGATCAGCGATGCCGGGTTTGCCCCCTGCACCACCAGGCTGCCGCGATTCAGGCGCGGCGCCATCTCGGGGTCGCCCTCGCCCGAGGGCAGGTGGCAGGTCCCGCAGTGCAGGTTGTACAGCGAACGGCCCCGCCCCATGAGCTCCTCACCGGGCGCTTCCTCCGCCGCGCCGCCGCCCGCGGCTGGCAGCGCTTTCAGGTAGGTGGCCATGGCGTCGATGTCGGCCGGGTCGAGGTAGCGGGTGCTGTTCATGATGACCTCGTTCATCGGGCCGAAAGCCTCGAGGAAGGCGTTGCGCCCGGTGGCGAGGTAGGCCGTCAGATCCTCGTGGCGCCAGAGCGCGAGGCCCCGGGGATGGGCCGTCAGGTTCGGTGCGAACCACGGCCGGAAGCCGCCGCCCGGCACCCGGTCAAGGTACTCGCCGCCCGCGTGCCGCAGGTCGGCCTGCTCGGCCCCCAGCCGGTTGCGTGGTGAGTGACAGGCACTGCAATGACCCAGCGCCTCCACCAGGTAGGCACCCCGGTTCCATGCCTCGGAACGGGCCGGGTCGGGCTCGAAGGGCCCGGGTTCGTGATACAGCAGCTTCCAGGCCGCCAGCAGCGGGCGCTGGTCGAAGGGAAAGGCGAGCTCATTGGCCGGTGGCGTGCTCTCCACCGGCGGCACCGCGCGCAGGTAGGCCCAGATCGCGGACAGGTCCTCGTCGGTGAGCTGCGTGTAGGCAGTGTACGGGAACGCCGGGTAGAGATGCCCGCCATCCGGGCGCACGCCATCGCGCATGGCGGCGCGGAAGTCGGCCTCGGTCCAGTCGCCGAGACCCGTGGCCAGGTCCGGCGTGATGTTGGTCGAATACAGGGTGCCGAAAGGCGTTTCGAAAGCCACCCCGCCGGCCATGAAGGCTCCGGCGACGGCAGTGTGGCAGCTCGCGCAGTTCCCCGCCGTGACCAGGTAGCGCCCGCGCTCGACCGCTTCAGGCTCGGCGCTGCCAGGACTCGCTGCCGCTGCGCAGAGCACTGCCAGCAGCGGTCGGAGAAAATGGTAAAGCCTTGCGAACACGGGTTGGGGAGAACCTCTTCGACGTCACCGGATTGTGAACACCGGCACGACGCCAGGCCATCGCGGGTGCTGCGGGGGTTGCCGCATTAGGCGTTGTCGGCTGCCGCCTGTCAATACGCGGGCCGGCAGCGCGCTTGGCGGCAGGCCGGTAATCGGTAGTATGCTGCGCGCTCCCGATGGCCCGGCAACGAGATATCACCCTTGCATCCTGCCAACCCGCTACCCCCGCCCCCCTCCGCGCGCCCCGCTGCCCGCTGCAGCACCCGCCTCACTGCTGTGCTGGCGCTCCTCGCCGCCCTGGCTCCCCTGGCGAGCGGAGCCGACGAGGCGGGCGACGCCCACACGCTCGAAGCGGCGCTGGCGGCGCCGAGACCGATAGCTGCGGGCGAGTCACCGTGGCTCGAGGAACTGACCTGGATGGAGATCCGCGACCGCATCGCCGCGGGCACGGACACGGTGATCATTCCTACCGGCGGCATAGAGGAGAACGGCCCCTACCTCGCCACGGGGAAGCACAACCTGATCCTCGAGGCGACCTGCCCGGTGATCGCCGGAGCCCTCGGCAACGCGCTCTGCGCGCCGATCGTGAAGTTCGTCCCGGAGGGGCGCATCGATCCGCCCGAGGGCGCCATGCGCTACCCCGGCACCATCAGCCTGACACCGGCAACCTATGAGTCACTGCTCGTCGATATTGCCCGCAGCCTGAAGCAGGCGGGGTTCCGGCATATCGTGCTCATTGGCGACAGCGGCGGCAACCAGGCCGGCATGGCCGCCGTCGCCGAGCGCCTCGGCGCCGCCTGGGCCGGCAGTGGCACGGCGATCCACTTCGTGCGCGAGTACTACAACCCGGGCTGGTCGGTCACCGAGGATTACACGCGCCAGACGCTGGGCGTGCGCGAGACGCGCCACGACGGCTACCATGACGACATCTGGGTGACGGCCATGATGATGGTCACGGACCCTGCGCAGGTGCGCTTCGACGAGCGCGTACAGGCGGGGCTCGCCAGCATCAATGGCGTATCCCTGGAGCCCCTCGCGGATACCGTGGCCCTCGGCCGGGCGATGATCGACTTCCGCGCGCGCTTTACAGCAGACGCCATCCGCCGGGCCATCGCCGCCCATGGCAACCCATGACTGACCGGGGCGATGCCGCCGCGGCCCTGACTCCGGGGGCCGTCCTGCGCTTCGCGCTGCCGTCCCTGGCGAGCCTGCTCCTCTTCCTGGTGCCCTTCCGCATCGACGGCGAGAGCACCATCCTCGTCGCGGAACTCGCGGCGTTCCTGCGGGAGGGGCTGGCCCCGGTGCTGCCGGTGCTGATCCTGGTCATCGCCGGCGTTTCCGCCCTCGCGAGCCTGGTGCTCAGCCTGCGCCGCCGGGAGCGGGGCCTCGCGGGCAGGCTGTTCTGCGTGCGCTGGTACTGGGTGCTGCTGCGCCTGGCCGGCGCGGCCATCGCGGCCATGGTGCTTTTCGGGGCCGGGCCCGAGTTCCTGCGCGGCGACAGCACCGGCGGCACCATGGTGCAGCAGCTGGTACCGAACGTCATGACGCTGTTCCTCGCCGTGATCTTCCTGCTGCCCCTGATGACGGAGTACGGGATCATGGAATTCACCGGCGTGCTGCTCTCGCGCTTCTTCCGCCGACTCTTCCGCCTGCCCGGGCGCGGCGCCATCGACGCCATGGCCTCCTGGCTCGGCGCGGCGCCGCTGGGGGTACTGGTGACCATGCAGCAGTACGAGCGCGGCAGCTACAACCGCCGGGAGGCACTGAGCATCGTCTCTTCCTTCTCCCTCGCTTCGGTCGCCTTCTGCCTGCTCATCGCCTCCATCCTGGACATCACGGCGATCTTCCTGCCCTTCTACGGTTCCGTGGCGATCGTCTCGGTGGTGCTGGCGATGGTCGTGTGCCGGCTGCCGCCGCTGTCGCGCGTGCCGGAAACCTACCACCGGAAGAGCAGCAATGAAGAGGCGGTGCCCCCCGGTGAATCGCTAGGCCGCTGGGCCCTGCTGCAGGCCGTGGACCGCGCGGCCCACGCCTACCCGGTGAAAACGCAGGTGAAGCACAGCGCGGTGCGGCTGCTTGACCTCTGGTTCGGCCTCATTCCCACGGTCATCGCCATCGGCACCCTCGCGCTGGCGCTGGCCGAGTACACGCCGGTCTTCACCTGGATCGCCTGGCCTTTCGAGCAATACCTCGCGCTTCTCGGGGTGCCCGAGGCCACCGCCGCCGCACCGTCCATGGTGGTGGGCTTCGCCGACATGATCCTGCCCGCCGTGCTCGGCCAGGGCATCGAGAGCGAGCTGACGCGCTTCATCATCGCCGGCATTTCCGTCACCCAGGTGATCTACCTGTCGGAGATCGGCGCGCTCCTCCTGCGCTCGAGCATCGAGACCAGCGTCGCGCAGCTCGCCGGCATTTTCCTGGTACGTACCGTGCTCGCCCTGCCCCTGTTCGTTATCCTCGGCCACCTGTTCCTGGACTGACCCCTGCCCATGTCAACCGCCAAGCACGATCTCGCCTGCCCGCACCTCGCGGATCTCACGCCCTACCAGTCGGCGCGCCGCATCGGCGGCAGCGGCGACCTGTGGCTCAACGCCAATGAGTCCCCGTTCCCCCGCGAGCCCATGACCATGGATGTGTCGGAGTACCACCGCTACCCCGACCGGGGCCCCGGCGAGGTACATGCGGCCTATGCACGCTACGCGGGCCTGGAACCGGCGCAGGTGCTCGCCCTGCGCGGCGCCGACGAGGCCATCGACCTGCTCGTGCGCGGCTACTGCCGCGCCCGCCGCGACCGCATCCTTCTCTGCGGACCGACCTACGGCATGTACGAGAGCTGCGCCCAGGTGCAGGAAGCGGGCGTCGTGGACGTGCCCCTGGCCGCCGACGACAGCCTGGACCTCGACGCCATCCGCGCCGTGGAGGACGTGCGCGTGGTGTTCCTCTGCCACCCCAATAACCCTACCGGCAACGCCCTGCCCTGTGAGGAGCTCGAGGCCGTCATCAGGCATTTCGCCGGCCGCGCCCTCGTCGTAGTCGACGAGGCCTATATAGAGTTCTGCCCCGAGCGCAGCACGGTACCGCTGCTGGCCCGGCACGATCACCTCGTGGTCGTGCGCACGCTGTCCAAGGCCTTCGGGCTCGCGGGCGTGCACGTGGGTTTCCTGCTTGCGGGCGCCGCCGTGATGGACACCATGCGCAAGATCGTCGCGCCCTACCCCCTCGCCGACCCCTGCGCACAGATCGCCCTGCACGCGCTCTCGGGCGAGGGCATCGCCCGGATGCGTGCCGAGGTGGAGCAGCTGGCGGCGGAGCGCGACCGGTTCGCCGAGGCCCTGGCCAGGCTGCCGGGTGTCGTGGAGGTAAGGCCCAGCGCGACCAACTTCGTCACAGCGACCTTCCGGGCGGTAGACAGCGCCTGGGAGGCGCTTCTCGCCGCCGGCATCATCGCCCGGCGCCTGCCGCATCCGCGGCTTGCCGACGCCATCCGCTTCACCATCGGCACCGCCGCCGACATGGCGCGTGTCCTGCAGGCGCTGGCGGACCTGCCCGGGCGCTGACCAGGGCCGGGCGCGATGGCATGACGACAGCCGCACTTTCATGATCTGGCGCAATGCCTTGCGGTCTTTTTTGAATAAAATTAAGGATTTTCCGAAGCGCTTGTGCGAAGAGGTTGCACCGGCTTGGGGAGTGCGCCTGGAACTTGCTTGTTTGTGACTAGCAAGTATACTCGCAGGGAACTCGGGAGCCCGTCACGGGCACGCAGCAGCGACAGAGAAAACGAACACCACGAATAGTGACACGAACAGTTAGACGAATAGTTATAAGACGAGGAAAACACCCATGACGACCCCGCAGAAACCCGACTTCGACGTCATCGCCATCGGCGCCGGCTTTGCCGGACTCGCGCTCATCCACTACCTGCGTGAGGCCGGGCTGTCGATCCGCGTCTTCGACAAGGCCGACGACATCGGCGGCACCTGGACCTGGAACCGCTATCCGGGTGCCATGACCGACAGCGAGAGCTACTACTACTGCCTGACCTTCTCGCCGGAACTGCTGCAGGAGTGGAAGTGGTCCCGCCGCTACCCGGACTGGAAGGAAACCCACAGCTACTTCCACTTCGTGGCGGACAAGTGCGATATGTGGCCGCACATCCAGCTGAACACGGAGATCGTCGACGCCTCGTACCAGCAGGACAGCAACCTCTGGAAGCTCACCACCGCCGACGGTGAGACCTTTACCTGCAAGTATTTCATCAGCGCCATGGGCATGATCTCCCAGCCGGTGATCCCGAAGATCGACGGCATGGACCGCTTCCAGGGTCCCCTGTTCCACTCCGCGCGCTGGCCGGAGGATCTCGAGTGGGAAGGCAAGCGCATCGGCATCATCGGCGCCGGCGCGACGACCGTGCAGATGGTGCCCGCCATGTGCGAAAAGGCCGAAAGCATCACCGTGTTCCACCGCACGGCGAACTTCATCCTCCCCGCCATGCAGGCGCCCATGACCGAGGAGTGGGAAAAGGAGATCAAGGAGCATTACGACGAGATCGTCGCCAAGTGCAGGAACCACGTTTTCGGCATGGCCTTCGATACCGCCGAGGGGCGCCTGGCCGTGGAAACACCGCCGGAAGAACGCGAGCGGATCTTCGAGGAGAAGTGGACCGGCAGCTTCCGCTGGGTTTTCGAGACCTTCGAGGATCTGCTGGCGAACCCGGAAGCCAACCGCATGGCCTCGGAGTTCATCATCCGCAAGATGCGCGAGCGCATCAAGGACCCGGAGGTGGCGGACATCCTGGTGCCCAAGATCGACGATTACCCGCTCTTCGCCAAGCGCCCGCCGCTGGACCACGGCTACCTCGAGTGCTTTGATCGTGACGACGTCCACCTCGTGGATATCCGCGACGAGGGCGAACCCATCATCGAGATCACCGAGAAAGGCGTGCGCACCACGAAGAACGAGTACGAGTTCGACATCATCGTGCTTGCCACCGGCTTCAGCGCCTACACGGGCGCGCTCGAGGCTTTCCCGATCCGCGGCACGAGCGGCCAGACCCTCGCGGAGAAGTGGCAGGAAACCTCCAAGTCGATCATGGGTGTGTGCGTGGCGGACTTCCCGAACATGTTCGTCATCACCGGCCCGCAGGCGCCCTTCGCCAACCTGCCGACCTCCATCGAGCAGAATGCCATCTGGATCACGAACTGCATCAGGAAGATGGAGAGCGAGGGCTACGACGTCTGCATCCCGAAACCCGAGGCCGAGGAGGAGTGGTCGAAGCACGTGGCGGAGGTCCACAACGCGACGCTCATGAACGAGGGCGACAAGGTGCACTCCTGGATGATGGGCGCCAACCTCGAGACCAAGCCGCCGCGCGTGCTCATCTACTTCGGCGGCGCCAACAACTACTACGACAAGCTGGACGAGTCCGCGAACGAGGGTTTCCCGGAACTCGAGTTCGAGAAGCGCGCGGGCTGACCCGCACCAGGCGCGATCTCGTCAACGCCGCGCAGGCCCCCGGTCGTTGCCCTGGGCAACGCCGGGGGCGGTTCATCCGGCCGCCCGCTGTCCGCCTCCCGCCTCCCGCTTTCCGACCGTTGTATCCGCTGCCCGCCCGCCGTGCGCTGCGGCACCGTACTCGCCAGCGCTCGCCGGACTGAGCGGTGCCGAAGCGAACCTCGCCGGCCTCCGGGTGCCGGAACGCTCAGCGCAGACATGCTGGTTCGCCGGATGATCCGGGCCTGACGAAGCACCGCAACGCAGCGGGCACCGAACCCGCCGGCGTCAATGCTCTCCCCCATCTTTTAGCGCACACCGTTAGCGCACCGTTAGCGCACATCCAACCGGCGACTGAAATGGGTTAGCCTTGGCAGGGCCTGCGCTCTGCAACAGAATCCTCGACCACAGCCGGAGCTACCACGTGAGCGGCACGCTGTTATTGTCAGCCGTACTGGCACCGCTTCTACTGGCCGCGTGCTGGGCCGGTACGAGGCCGCGGGCGCTGGCCTGCCGGCTGGCCCCCTTTGCGCCACTGCCGGCGCTCATGCTTGCCCTGGCCGGTGCGGATGGGCAGCTCGACCTGCCCTGGCTGCTGCTCGGCGTGCGCTGGGGGCTCGACAGCACCGGGCGTTTCTTCCTGGGCCTCAGCGCGGGGCTGTGGTTCGCCGCCGGCATCTACGGCCAGGGCTATCTGTCGCGGACCCCGCATCGATGCACCTTCCAGCTCGCCTGGCTTCTGACCATGGCGGGAAACCTCGGGCTTACCCTGGCACTCGACATGCTCAGCTTTCTTCTGTTCTTCACCCTCATGAGCATTGCGGCCTACCCACTGATCATCCACGATCGAAAGCCAGCCAGCCTGCGCGCGGGACGGGTCTACCTCGTGCTGGTGATTATCGGAGAACTGCTGTTGTTCTGGGCCGCTGCCATTGCGGCAAGCAGCACCGGGGAGCTCGCCATCCATGCCGTGTCAGCAGCGCTGTCCGATGCACCGCACGGCGGCCTGGTCACGACCATGGTACTGCTCGGCTTCGGTATCAAGGTCGGCATCATGCCTCTCCACAGCTGGCTGCCCCTCGCCCACCCCGCCGCTCCGACTCCCGCCAGCGCTGTCCTCAGTGGCGCCATGATCAAGGCCGGTCTCCTCGGCTGGCTGCGCTTCCTGCCGGCGGGCAGCGCACCGCTGGTTCCCTGGGGCGAGGGGCTGCTTGTCCTCGGGCTGGGCTCCACCTTCCTCGCCGCGCTGCTCGGCCTGACCCAGCACAACCCGAAAACGGTGCTCGCCTACTCGAGCGTCAGCCAGATGGGCCTGGCATCGATGCTGGTCGGCGCCGCGCTGCTCGCGCCGACCCTCCGGGGCGAGCTCACCGCGGTGCTGCTTGTCTTTGTCCTGCACCATGGCGTGGCAAAGGCCGCGCTCTTCCTCGGCACCGGGTTTAGCGCGGCGCCACTGGCTGCACCATGGCAACGGCGGGCTGTCATCGCGGGTCTGCTGCTGCCCGCGGCCTCCCTGGCGGGCCTGCCCCTGACCCTGGGCTACGTGGCCAAGAAGGCACTGGTCGACGGCGCCGGCCAGTTCGCCGATGCCCGGGGCCCGCTACCGGAGTGGCTACTGATGTTGAGCGCCTTCGCCACGACCTTGCTGCTCTGCCGCTTCCTGGTACTCGCCTGGCCCGGGACCGGGGAACACACCGGGGCAACGCCGGGCCTGGCCATGGTCTGCGGCTGGCTGCCCCTGCTCGCCGTCATCGCGGCTCTCGCATGGCTGCCGGGCTTCCTCACCGGCGCTGAACCCGGCTGGTACCGCTACACGCCCGGGAGCCTGTGGGCTGCCAGCTGGCCTGCCCTGTGTGCCATCGTCGTCGCCCTCATTACCCTGCGCAGACCTGCGTGCCACGCTGTGCCACCCGTGCCGGCCGGCGACCTGGTGGTTCCCGTGGAGCGGCTCATCACCACCCTGAAGCGGTCCTTTTCACGGTAGGAGCGTCCGGCGCCGCCGCAGCTGAAGCACACCGGTGGCGATCGCCGTGCCCAGCAGGGTCGCGATCATGCCCGCCAGCATCTGCAGGGTAAGCGTCTCGCCCAGGAGCAGCATTCCCCAGGCCAGTGCGCTCACGGGCACGAGCATGGTGACCGTGGACGTTGCCGTGGCACCGGCACTCGACAACAGGCGGAAGTAGAGCAGCAGCGCGCCGGCCGTGCTGAAAGCCGCCAGGCCCAGGGCAGAGCCCCAGGCCAGCGGACTTAACGGCGCCGATGGCCAGAGCAGTATGCTCGGCACCAGCAACGCAACCGCTGCCACGGCACAGCTCCCAGCCGCCAGCACGCGGCTTGGCAGGTGGGCGAGGTGCGTGCGCGAGTAGTTCCCGCCGAAGCCGTAGCAGACTGTGGCCGCCAGGGCGGCGAGGATGAACCACCCATCGCCCCCGGCCTCGAAATCGAGACGCCCGAAGGACAGGACGCCGACCCCCGCCAGCGCGAGCGTGAGCCCGATGATCTGCTCGCGGAGTACGGGCGTGGCAAAGAAGGTCATGCCGATGAGCGCGGTGGCGACGGGCGTGGCCGCGTTGATCAGCGACGTGAAACCGGCTTCCAGGCCAACGGTAGCCAGGGCCAGCAGCGAATAGGGCAGCGCCGTGGTACTGAGACCGAGGACCACGAGGGGCTTCAGGTTCGCGCGAAGCAGTCCCAGGTGCTGGCGGCTGGCAAGCAGCGGCAACAGCAGCAGAGCGCCCAACCCCATGCGCAGGCCAATGAGGCTGACCGGCCCGAACTCCGGCACCGCCACGCGCATGAAGATGAAGGAGAAACCCCAGAGCGACGACAACAGGAGCAGGCGCGCGGTATCCGCCGGGGACATCCTCGACATGATCTGTTTCCCGAACCTGTACGCAGCCGCGCCCCGGATCAGAACGGGATGAGCGTATAGCCCTCGCTCTGCAGCTGCACGTGGGCCGCCATCGCCGACAGGGAGAGCTCCACAGCGGGGTTCAGCGCCGCCGGTGTGAGCCCCCGGTAGGCCGCGGTCTGGCCGCAGAGGTAGATCGCCACGCCCGCTTCCGCGAGGCCGTCGAGGAGGCCCGTGTTGGGGTTGGCAAGACCGAAACGCTCCCGGTACGCGGCATCCGTGAGGAGATCCTTCCAGGCACCACCATGGACCACCATGGCCACCTGGAGCTGCTCCGGCGCCGTTCCGGCGCGTGCCTGCATGTTGAGGAAGCGGGCCAGCGCCTCAATGTTCCGATTGCGTTCACCGGGATCATCAGCGGACGCGGAGACATCCTTGCTGACCTTGTAGACCCGGTCGTTGCCTAGCGCAAAGGCGCCTTCCGGCACCGGGAAGACGGGGCCGTAGCCGGGCACAGCCGGGCCGGTCTCCGCCCCCGGATAGCCCTCAGCGAAAGCCGCGGCGGGCAGCCAGGACGCAAGCAGCATAAACAGCAGCGCCACAGGCCGGGCAAAGGGACAGGACAGAGGGTTTCGCATTGCAATCACTCCTATTCGTGAGGCCAGGGTGGCCAGGCCGGTGGCCTTCACGGCGCCGGCCGCGCGCCCGTGTTGTCATGCTGGCCCAGGAGCTGACCATCCACGACCGTGCCATAGCGGGTGTGGCGATGGAACTGCCGGTGGCGGGCCCGGGTCCGGCGGGCATCGCCATCATAACGCGGATCCTGGGGCCGCTCGTGGCTGTTGATGAACAGCGACAGATCCCAGGCGTCCTGGGCCGACAGGCTGCCGGCCTCGCCAAAGGGCATGTTCAGATGGATGAAGGCGGCGGCCGTGAAGATGCGGCTCATGCCTGCGCCCCAGTTGTAGGCGCGATCACCCCAGAGCGGCGGCACCAGGGGCTGCGCATCGACCACCAGCCCGTCGCCGTCGGCCCCGTGGCACTGCGCGCAGCGCCGCCCGTAGAGCGCCTCCCCACGTTCACGGCTCGTGCCTTCGGGAATCGCGGTGCCCAGGTGGCGGAAACCCCGGCCGTAGATAGCGCGTTCATAGACCGGCGCGCCCGTGGCCAGCCAGCGATGGTAAGCCACCAGGGCGACCATGGCCTCGCTGTCCCGGGCCGGCGGGCGACCGTTCATGGAATAGGTGAAACAGCCGGCGATGCGCTCCTCGAGCGTATTCACGTGGCCGTTCTTGCTACGGAAATCCGGCAGCGTGGTAGCGGCCGGCCACACCGGCCCGGCCCAGGCCCAGCGTCCGTCACCGGGGTGGCAGCTGCTGCAGTTCATGGCGTTGAAGACGTGGGAACCGCGCAGCTGCTGGGTGTTGGCGAAAAGATCGCGTCCGCGAAGGATCGCCGCCCTGAGCGCCGGATGAATACGGTCGTCGGCACGCAGCGCAGCGACGGTGGGCGGCTCGTGCCGGTACTCGCCCTCCTGCCAGGCCGGCGCGGCCGCCGGCGGGACCGGCCCGTCGGCCAGGGCCGCCGCTGCCAGGAGGCATAGCAATACCAGCGAACACAAAGGCCTCACCCGTACGGCCCCGTTGAAAGCCGACACCGTTCCGGCTGTCCCGCTGCGCTTGCCGAGGGGCCCGCCACGGTGAGCGGCTCCCCACGCACAACACCACTGCCAATCAGGTACTTGCTGGTCATCCAGATCGTCTCTCCATCAATGATACTGCCACGGGCGCCTCAGGGGTTAAGAGGGGCCAGGACATCGTTACGGCGCCGGCGGCGGGCGCTCCGCCGATAGCGCTGCCGCGCCTGCACCAGCGCCTTCGCCAGCCGGTCTGGCGCGAGCGGTTCGCCGCTCCCGTCGAAACAGTGTGCGCTGAGCGCATCGACCGCGGCACACAACGTGGCGTCGCCGTAGGCACGGGCGAACGCCCGCGGACACAGGCCCGGCTCGAGGCGGGTGAGCCAGTGCTGCAGTGCCCGGTATTGCCGGGCTCCACTCCCGTCGCGCAGGGCGCGACGGAGCGCCCGGAACGCGTGTGGCTCCGAGACCTGCGCGGCGATCCCACGGCGGCGAAGACGAAGCATAACGGCTCGGATTGCGAAGAGTGCCAGGAAGAGGAGCGCTCCGGCCAGGAGGGGCAGCCGCCAGCGCGACGCGCCGGCTGCCGCGCCGTCGACCTGACCAGCGGCCGGTCCCGACACCGACAGCTGCAGGGCTTCGACACGGGCGCTGCGCACCTCCCCCGCTTCGATGTTCCAGTAGTCGAGAGCCACCGCGGGCACGGTGAGCTCGCCACCGGCCTGGAGCAGCAGCGTGACCCGCTCGCTGCGCGTCGCCAGCCGCTCGTCATCCTCGAAGCGCGGGGCGTCGGCATGGACAGAAACCCGCCCCGCCTCGACGGGGGCGTCGAAGGCGGGCGCGAGCGGCGGCAGGAACATCGACGGCAGACCGTCGAGGGCTGCGCTGTAAGTGAGGACGACCGCGTCGCCCACCGCCAGTTCGCCATCGTTGCCCTCCAGGGCAACGGAGAGTGTCAGCTCGCGCCCGGCGAGGTAGGGCTCCAGCCCCTCGGCACCGCCGGGCACGGTACCCCGGAAGACCACAGGCGGCAGCACCACATCCCGCACTACCGGACCGTCCCCGGGATTGGCATAGGTCACACGCATGCTCGCGCCTTCGATCCGGTAGCTGGCGGCCGCGAGCGGATAGATCCGGTACTCGCGGACGATACCGGACCAGTTCTCGCCGCCGACGCGTTCGCTGGTCGGGAAGGAGCTGTCCGGGGGCAGGCGGGTGATGGCGTTGGCTACCTCGAAGTCGGGGTAGACCGGCGGCCGCGGAAACCAGGTGGGCACGAGCACGGTGACGCGGAGTGTCAACGCCTCGCCCACGCGCACGGTTTCCGGTTTCACGGCAAGGCGCACCACGGGGTCGACCTGTGCCCCCGTGGGCGCCGTGCCCAGCAGGAACGCGAGCGCAAGGAGCCTCTTCACTGATCTCGCTCCCGCTCAAGCAGCTCGATCCGGAAGCGCATGCGCAGGAAGTCCGCGGTTCGCGTGTCCACCGTCCTCATCCATTTTTCCGCGGACTGCTGCTCGATCGTGCTGTCGCGCGTGATCTCGATCGTCTTGCCGCGCTTCTCCTCGTTATCGAAACTCACGTCATCGGCACCCAGCTCCCTTTCATCACCGGTGTCGGTCTGCTCGCGCTGCTCCTCGATGTAGTCCCGCGTCCACCGGGCGAGGGCCAGGTTGTCGTTGGCTTCCGCCCACGCCGGCGCCAGGGCCACCGCCTGCTCGTAGGCCCTGACCGCGCCGCGATAGTCGCGGGCCCGGTACAGGGCATTACCGCGATTGTAAAAGCCCTCGGCACCCGTCAGCCTGCCGAAGGCGGCGGCCGCCAGCTCGTACCTGCCGGCCCGATAGGCGGCGATACCCTGCCAGGCCGGATCCTCGAAGCGCTCGAGAGCGCGGGCGTAGTCGCGGCTGCGCAATGCCCGGAGGCCTTGCTGGTCCCGCGTGAGCCACAGGTCGGCGAGAGTCTGCACGGCGGTGGCCTCCCGGTACAGCGCCAGCAACGCCACCAGTGTCACCGCCACGAGCTGCACGGCCGGGCGGCCAGGCCGCAACGCGATCGCGCGGCGGCTCACCATCGCATCGTCCAGCCGCGGCGGAACCACGAAAGCGCCAGCAGCAGCGCCGGCCAGAGGATGAGCCAGGCCTGGTCCTTCCAGTGTGCATCGGGATCGTTCGCGGCCAGTTGCTGCGAGGCGATATGACGGAGCAGCGCCCGCGTGTCTCCATCGTCCGCCCTCGCGCGCAGCACCGGGACAGCGGCCTCCCGCTCGGCATCGCGCAGCGGGCCCGGGTCGATCCGGGTATCCAGGGGCCCGCCGCCAGGGGCCAGCACCGGGGAGCCATCGGGAAGCAGTGCGACACCGCCTTCGTCGCGACCGACCACCAGGCTGACGACCCCCGGCGTCCCGGGTTCGTTCACGAAACCCGCAAGCGCCGCAACCGCCGTGCTGTCGAAACCGTCGTTCACGAAGAGGAGCGTCGACCGGCTGCCGCCTTCCCGCAGCAGCTGGCGGGCGACGGGCAGCACCGCGGCGGCCCGGGCCCCCGGGACCGGCATGATGGCCGGATCCAGGCTCTCCAGGAAGGTCTGCAGCACGCGGACATCGTTCGTGGGCGGCAGGACGATATGGGCGGTTCCGGCATAGGCAATCAGGGCCGTGCGCGAACCGGTGCGGGCCTTCACCAGGTCAAGTACCTCGTAGCGGGCGCGGTCCAGCCGGGTGGGTAAGAGCTCGTTGCTGCGCATGGAGTCGGAGACCTCAATGGCAACAACGAGGGGAGCGGCTTCGCGGAACCAGGGGCTCTGCTGCTGGCTCCAGGTCGGCCCCGCTGCTGCCACCGCAAGGCACAGCATGACCAGCACCACACCGTCGACGCCGCGCGGGCACCGGGTGCGATCGCGCTCGATGATGAGAGCGTCGCGCAGGTGCGGTGCCAGGAAAGCGGGACCGCGGGGGGGCCGTTCACCCTGGCGCCGTACCAGCCACCAGGTGAGCAGGATCAGCGGCAGCGTGAGCAGCCAGAGCGGCCTCAGGAAGTGAAACGCCTCCATCACGCGCTGCGCTCCCGGTGCGACCGTCGCAGCAGGAGCACTGCGTAGCTCGCCAGCAGAAGCAGCAGCGCGAGGCCCGCCGGCCAATGCGCGACCGAATCCCGCGGCCGCCAGCTCTCGCTGCGTACGTCCGCCGCCGCCAGCTCGTCGATGTGCGCGTAGATGGACGCCAGCGCCGTCTCGTCCTCCGCGTTGAAAAACCCGCCGCCCGTGCGCGCGGCGATTTCCTGCAGCACAGCGAAGTCCACCCGGTCTTCACCGCTGGCATCCGTATCGCCGATACCGATCGTGTACACCGTGATGGTTTCGGCAGCGGCGATCGCCGCTGCGTTAACCGGCGTCATCCTGCTCACGGTGTCATTGCCGTCCGTCAGCAGGATCAGCACCCGGTGGTCGGCTTCGCTGCCTTCGAAGGCGTGGATGGCGAGACCCAGGGCGTCGCCCAGCGCTGTCTGCGGTCCGGCCATGCCCACCGCCATGAGCTGCACGAGCTCCTGCGCCATGGCCAGGTCCCGCGTGAAGGGAAGCTGGCTGTAAGCCCGGTCGCCGAACACGATGAGGCCGATGCGGTCGTTCTCACGGGCAGCGATGAAGCTGCTCACGACCCGCTGTACCGCCTCGAAGCGGGTGACGGTGCCCTCCCCACGGTCCGGGAAATCCCGGTACCCCATGGAGCCGGAGAGGTCGATGGCGAGCATGATGTCCCGCGCCGCCTCGTTCCGGATGATGGGCTCGCCGACACGCTCCGGCTTTGCCACGGCGATAACGAGCAGGCCCCAGGTGATCGCGGCGAGCACCAGCTGCCAGCGGCTGGGCCGCAGCACGACCGATCCCCTCCCCGCCGTCGCGCCGGCCGCGTGCACAACCTGCTCGAAAAAAGGAATACGCAGCGCAGCCACGCTATTGCGCTTCGGCGGCAGCAGCACCCGCACCAGCAGGGGAAGCGGCAGGCACAGGAGCGCCCAGGGGCAGGCCAGCTCAAGCATCGTGGACCCTGATCCAGCGGCGCGCAGCGGCGATGACCGCGGCCGGGTCGTCGACGCGCCGGTAGGCGACCACCGCGACCACCTCGGCCGCATCGCTGACCCGGCGGTCACCGGGCGCCGTCTGCCTGAGGAATGCTGCCCAGGCGTCGCCGTGCAGGGAGGCCACCTGTTCGCGCGCATAGGCCGTCATCGCCGTTCGCTTGAGCAGGGTACCGACGGCGGCGAGGGCGTCCGGGTCCGCTTCCAGCTGGCGCTCGATGCGCGCGAGCGCCGCCTCGGCCTCGCGGCGGTAACGGTTGCGGCGCCACCGCAGGAGCGCGTGGGTTGTGAGGACGGCGACGACGGCAAGTGCCCAGCCGCCGAGGATCAGCCAGCCGACGGTCTCCGGCGCCATCGACACCGGCGCGGGCATAACGACATCGTGCAGCCGCTCAGTCAGCTGCGGCAGGCTGAGCCCCTCGAAGCGCCCGTTCACCGCAGGCGTCGCCGCGGTGCAAGCTGCCGCAGCTGCCCGCGCAGCTGCCGCAGCGTGTCGTCACCGGCACTCAGCGGCAGCACGGTCAGGTCAATGAGGTGCTGCCAGCTGTGGATGCGTGCCAGCCGTTGCCGCGTGTAGCCGCCGACGGCCTCGCGCACAGCTGCGGCGGAGAAGTCGACCTCCGCCTGCGCCAGGGCATTGCCCACCACCTGTTTGCGGGCGGGAAATTCGCGCAGGGCCTGGGGGTCGTAGACGAGCGACAACAGCACGTCGTTGTGGGCGGCGAGGGATCGCAGGCGGCGCTCGGTGCTGTCGTCGATGCCGTCAAAATCGGAGAACACGATCACCAGGTGGTCATGCACCGCCGTGCGCGCGGCCCGGTCCAGCACGCTGTTGAGCTGCCGCGTGCTCGCCCTTACCGGACGATCGGCGCTGAGCCGGTTGTTCATCGTGCTGATGGCCTCGAGCAGCGCGAACACCGAGCGGCGGCTGCGCCGCGGCGCCACGACCCGGACCTGTTCGTCGTCGAAGACGATGCCGCCGACCCGGTCCCCGGCGCCGAGAATGCGAAAGGCGGCGATGGCCGCCGCCTCCGCGGCGGTCACGGATTTCATGTTCAGCCGGGACCCGAAGAACATCGCCATGCGCTGGTCTACCACCAGCAGTGCCGGCCGGTCGCGCTCCTCCGTGAACACGCGCACGTGTGCGGAACCGGTGCGGGCGGTGGCCTTCCAGTCGATGGCGCGCACGTCATCGCCGGGCAGATAGCTGCGCATCTCCTCGAAATTGAGACCGCGCCCGCGCAGGCGGGACCCATGGCGGCCGCTCAACACACTGCCAGCGGGCTGCCGGGGAAGAAAACTCAGGCCCCGGGCCGCCCCCTCCAGGCTTCGCAGGTGGGGCAGGGAAACATGTATGCGGTGATCAGTTGCCATCGGACATCACTGCTGCGGCATCGCCATGGACGACCACTCAGGGCAGTGCCACCTGTGCGATCACTTCATCGATCACCTGGTCGGCGCGGATACCCTCCCCTTCGGCCACGTAGGAGAGACCCAGGCGGTGCCGCAGGCAGTCGTGCACCACGGCTCGCACGTCTTCCGGGTCCACGTAATCGCGGCCCTGCAACCAGGCGTGGCTGCGGCTGCAGCGGTCGAGGGCGATGGAGGCCCGCGGGCTGCCGCCGATCGCGATCCACCGGGCCAGCTCGGCGCCGAACTTGTCCGGCGTGCGGGTCGCGTAGACGAGATCCGCCACGTAGCGCTTGATGGCATCGGGCACGCGCACCGCCGCGATCTCCCGGCGCGCATCGAAAATGGCCTGCTGGGGAATCCGCCCGGCGGCACCCGTCGTCGCGGGACTGTCGCTTTCCGGGGAACTTTCGGCGCCGGCAGCCGCTGCCTGCGCATCGATCTCCTCCCTTCGCACCAGGTCGACGATGGAGACCTCGTCCTCGATCGGCGGATAGTCGATGTTCACATGCATCAGGAAACGGTCCATCTGCGCCTCGGGCAGCGGATAGGTGCCCTCCTGCTCCACGGGGTTCTGTGTCGCCATCACCATGAACAGCGGCGGCATGCGGTGCGTGGTGCCGGCCACCGTGACCTGCCGCTCCTCCATCGCTTCGAGCATGGCTGCCTGCACCTTGGCCGGGGCGCGGTTGATCTCGTCGCCGAGGACGATGTTGGCAAAGATCGGGCCGGGCTCGAAGCGGAAGCTGCCCCCCCCCTCCGCCTGGTAGTAGACCTCCGTGCCGGTCACGTCCGAAGGCAGGAGATCCGGCGTGAACTGGATGCGGCTGAAGTCGGCCTCGATGTTGCTGGCCAGGGCCTTGATCGCGCGGGTCTTGGCAAGTCCCGGCAAACCCTCCACGAGCAGATTGCCATTGGCCAGGAGGCCGATGATCAGCCGCTCGATGACCCTCTTCTGGCCAACGATCGACGCCTGCATCCGCTCCCGCAGAAGTGACAGCTGGGCAAGGGAATCCACGGTTTCAGTACCGAAGCGGCAGCAGCAGGACGCGCATGATCACAGGTTTTCCTTTCACGGGGCGCAATCGACTGGCGAAAGATGGCCCGCGGCGCCCTGCAGGTCAACCTCCGCGGAACGCTCTACTCACGGGCCGCCATCAGGTCCATCGCGGCCAGGCCCGGGCTTTCAAGCCGGTCCGGGATGATAGCGAGGGCCACAGCATGTCCGTCCCCATTGCTGCCAACAGCATCTGTCATTGCCGCACCCAGTATGGCTGGCGCTCCCCGCATTCGTTGCGCAAACTACAGGGCAGGCGTAACAACTGGAGGTGAACCCGTGAAAATCCTGCTGCCTGTGTCGCTGCTTGCGGCCGCGCGTCCGGTCCTGGCTCATGACGGTCACGGCCTCGGCAACCCGCTGCTCCATGCGCTGGACCACGGCCTGCTCATCCTGGCGGGCGCCGTAGCGATCGGCGCGGCTATCCTGGGCATCCGGTCTCTTCGCCGTGCGCGCAGGTCGGGCCGGTCCTCGGCTGGCAACGGAGAATCGGGGACGCGAGCTTGAGCGTCACCAGACGACATCCCGGGCTACCTTACGGACCCTGACCTGCAGGTGAAACCGCCGGTAGGCCAGCGCCAGCAACAGGGCCGCACCGGCCAGGCTGGCAACTACCGCAGCGTAGCCCTGGCACAGACCCGGCAGCACCGCGACCACCAGCAGCAGCGGCAGGGTCGGGAGCAGGTCACGCAATGCCGCAAGCGATTTCAGGTTGAGCCCCTGCAGTGCCGCGGTGGTCGCCATACCGGCCCCCATTGCGAAAAAGAGACTGCCCGGCGTCAGGCCCGAGCGGTAATGCACCGCCGCGATAAAGAGCAGCGTGGCAAGGAATCCGCCCGCCGCGGCGACAAGGAACCCGCGAAGCTTTCGTTGCGACACCTGGGCCAGTCGCAAACCATGCAGGGCCAGGAGCGGCACCAGTACCCAGCTGGTACTCGCCAGCTGGAGCCCCGCGGGGTGGAACTGTGTTGCGGGGAACCATGACAGAAGGTATGGCAGCGTGTAGTTGAGCACTACGGCGGTAGCGCCGCCGATCAACAGGGCACCGCTGACCACCAAGCCGCAAAACGCCTGTATGCGACGCTCGTTGCCGCCAACCGCCGGGTTGAGAGCCGGCAGCGCTGCATTGCTGACAATCAACAGTATCTGGCCGAGCACCTGGAAAATCTGCAATACCAGCGCAACCGTGCCGATGCTCTGAAGGTCCGAGCCCAGATAGCGGTATACGATGAGCAAGCCCGGTTGCATCAGGAACAATAGAAAGGTGGCAGCACCGATGGTGGCCCCATCAATCACCAGGTTGCGCAGCACGGCCATGCGTACGTGCCCCAGGGCGACCGGTAAGCTGGCTCGCAGGGTGAGTCCTGCCACCGAAAGACTGCATAACCACACAACGCACTGGCAGACAGCCAACACCGCCAGGTCAGCCCCCGACGCGGCCAACGCCAGCACCAACGCCACCTCCAAGGTAATGAAAACGGAAGAAATCCTCATCCAGTAGCTGCTCCTGCCATGGGCGATGAACACAGCAGAGAGACCACTGGTGAGACTTCGGATCAGCACACCCGGCGCATAAAGCAGCATGAGCAGCGTGAGCCGGGGGCTGGACTCCAGGCACAGCGCAGCAATAACCATGGCCAGACTGCAGGCCACACCCAGTGCGAGTCGCAAGGCGAGACCCGTTGCAAGCAACTGCCCCCGCTCGCTAGGCGGCAGGGCAACAAGCCGGCTGATTACCAGTTCATTGGTCCCCCACGTCGCCAGCGGCACCAGCAACAGGTACCAGTTTTGCGCATAGGCCAGATAACCGTAGGCGTCCACGCCGATCACCGTGACCAGCGCCACGATATAGGCCACACGGATAACCAGGTAATAAAGTTTGGCCACACCCAGCGCCGCACCGTTGCTCAGGGCAGAGCGCAGGCCCGGAGGCTGTTGGTCTTCAGGCAGCGGCCGCGCTAGTGGTTTAGTAGCCATCGTCGCTTACGCACCCGCGGGGAGGCCTGCGGGCGTCGTTTCAGTATAGGGGCGTCGGTGGCTCACGACCCAGTCGCTCCAGCAACGCGCCGTAGCACACCGCCGGCGCCATCGCCGCCAGGAATAGCGCACAGGCGCCAACACGACCCCACGACAGGCCCATGGCGCGTCGATGCTCCAGTAGCCGTCGCCAGTCCATGACCATTTTCGCCGGGATCAGCAGCAGCGGCCCCGCGAGACCGAGCCTGTGCCACCAGCGGTAAGGTACCGGTTCGCCCGCGGCCATCGCCGCCCGGCGCAGATGCAGGAAACACCAACCCCAGTACATCGAGAAATCAATAAAATGACCTACGCCGGGATAAAATGCATGTCGTACTGCGGCGCCAGGTTCCAGTACAACCTGGCGGCCGGCCTGCTGCAGCCGCGCAAGCTTGCGTACTTCGGGCCCGTGAAACTGCGGCGCCTCGTCAAAGGGTTCGGCCAGAAACGCATCGCGCCGAAAAGCGCAGTTGTTGCCGGTGAGCATGGTTGCAGGTTGTCTCGTCCTGGCCTGCACCTGACCAAAGGAGGTGGCCGCAAACGCCTGCCCTTGCAGGGTGTCGTCCGTAAAAACCACACCCTGCACAGCCGCCACGGACTCCTCGCCATCCGTCGACAGATACCCGAGCACGCACTCCGCCCAGCTCGCCAGGGGCACACAGTCGGCATCGATAAAACCCACGACGGGCGCACTCGCCGCCTCGGCGCCCCGATTTTTCTGCGCGTAGTAGTGGGCGCCGGGAGCATCGACCAGGCGCACCCCGGGCGCCTGTTGCGCCAACCACTGGCGCAGCTCCGGGTGCACTGCCGGGTCGGCCACCACCAGCACCTCCAGTTCCTCCTGCGGTACCGTCTGGCTGGCCAGCGCCCCGAGCACCGCCGCCAGCAGATCGGCATTGCCCCGGTCGTAATTGAGGGTCTCGATGACAATCGCAAGACGTGGCGTCACGGCACTAGCTCAACAACGACTGATAGAGCGCCAGCGTGTCGCTGACCACCGCCGGCGCACGGTAGGGTGCTGCCAGCGAGGTGGCTTCGCGGCCCATCCGCTGCGCGACGCCGGCGTTCTGGAGCAGATGGTACAACGCGGCGGCCAGTGCCCCCACGTCGCCGGACGGCACCACGGTGCCGGCCCGCTCGTGAATAGGCAACATCACGCCGAGGCCCGTTGCTGTGGTGATCACCGGCAGGCCGCAGGCCATAGCCTCCAGGGTGGCGCAGCCAAAACTCTCGTTAAAGGAGGGTAGTGCCAGCAGGTCCGCGGCGCGCATGAGGTCGGCCACGTCGTCGCGAGCCCCAAGGAAGCGGATCGAAGCCGTGCCCCGGGCGCGGCTATGCAGCTCCTCCGCCAGTGGGCCCTCGCCGACTATCACCAGCTGCGGGGCAGTGCCAGTGCCGGGCGCCATCTGCCACCAGGCCGCCAGCAGCTCGCGCACCCCCTTGCGGGGCACCAACTGGCCCACAAACAACGCCGTGGGGGTATCGGCGAGCCCCAGGCGCGCCCGCAGCGCCGCGCGCTGACCCGGGGCCACAGGATAAAACTGCTTACTGTCGAATGCGTTACGCACCGGTCGCAACCTGTGCTCCGCGATACCGATGGCCTGCAGGTCTGCCTGGATGGAACGGTCCAGTACTGCAAAGGCACCGATACGCCGCAGCAGCGGGTCCAGCCAGCGGCGCAGACCTGGCAAACGCGCTCGCGCCAGTTCGCCGTCAGCCCCGCCCAGGGTCGGTTGCAGCAAGAACGGCGTGCCCCGGTCAAGGTAGTGCTGTGCCGCCGCCAGACAGGTGGGGGACAAGCAATGGCCGTGCACGATGTCGGGTTGCCAGTCATGCTTAGCAAGATGGCGGCGGGTGCAGTACCACTGCGCCGGCTGCCTTGGCAGACACTGTGGCACCGTCACAGGATCCAGAAAGCTTTCTTCCGGTAACTCGGAGCCAGCAGCACCACGCACCGTGGTAAGGACCCGCAGCTCATGGCCTGCGGCGACCAGGTGGCGTGCCAACAGCTGGACCTGCAATTCCGAGCCCGCCCTTCGGGCCGGCGGATAGCGCTGGCTGACGAGGAGAATCCGCACCCTGTCACAACCACTCGGCCACCGCGGCATGCGCTGGATAGGCGTCGGCGACGCCCAGCCACTGGCAGATGGTGGGGACCAGGGCCTGCGAGCTGATGCTGCCTTGCAGACCACAGCCGTGAGCCCCGCAAAGCAAGGCGAAACCTGAAGGCCGGTGATCACCGCTGCGCCGCGAGGGGCTGTTGCCCTGCACCGTTGCGATACCGGGGCCACTGGCAGCGGTAATGGGCGCACGGCCATCCCACTCCACCAAAACGTCCGGAAACTGTGGGCACTTATCACCCGGGTAGCATGCCTCGCGCGGATAGGCCCGCCGTACCAGGGGACGCCCGCTCTGCGGGTCTACCAGCGCTTCAAGGTCAGCGCACAGGCTGGCTGTGTAGGCCTCCTGCTCAGCCCCTGGCGCCAGAACGCCATCAGGCTCACGGCCCCTGATGTTAAGCCGGATACAGCTGGTACTGCTGTTGCTGGGCGGCAAGGCAAAGCAGGGGCGGCCCGCCCAGTCAGTGGACTGCAGCCGATTGCGCAAGCGGTTTTTCACAGCGCCGAAGGGACTGTGCAGGGCGGCGGGAATGTACTGGCGCAGTGCAAACAGCCGGTGGTAAAGACTGCCGCTGGCGCTCAGGCCACGGCCACCATCCCGTGCAGCCAGTATGCGATCAATCAGGTGCTCACCGCTGTAGGCCGGCCCCATGCCCTGGCTGGAGTAAATCAGTACGCGCGCGTCATCGCCTGCGGACCCGATCAGTTGACCCATGGCCCGGTCAATCGCCCTGTACACATCACGCACGGGGTCACCGGCAAGAGCTGCAAGCTCGGCATCATAGCGGGGATGCGACGCATCGTGCAGATGCCAGGCCTGGTGCCCCACACAGTGGGGCTCGCTGAAAACCGTGCAGAACAGGTCCCAGGGCTCTTCCTCCAGCACATCCAGGGAGAATTCTAGCCGCGTCTCGAGCCGTGCCAGCAGGTCATCTCGGAATGCAGGCAGGCTGCGGGGACCGTTGCCCCCGAAATCACACTCGCCCACCGGCTCCTTGCCGTAGCGTGCCAGAAACTCGCCGCGCCATTGTGGGGGCCAGCTGTGGCATTCGCCCTCTACATCGTGGGGCCCCCAGTAAGCCAGTTGCTTGCCATTCAGTGGGCCCGTAGCGACCGCGCTGGGGACATCCAGCAGCGCGACCCGCCGGCCAGCCTCACTCAGGTGGTGCCAGAAAGGCGCTACCGGCAGCTCGGACGGTGATGTAACCCGCGTGCTGTAGCTGCCCTTGGCTAACTGCCGAAAGGCATACCGTCCGTGCTCCGCCGGTGAGGCCGCTGTATAAAACGTGGGCCACAATGACACGGAGGCAATGAAACCCGGCGGGTTATCGCAGTCGGCAAAGCAACCTTCGGCCATCAGTGCAGCAAACGTGGGCAGCGTGCCATCGGCCGCCCACTGTTGCACGAGGCCCGCATCCATCGAGTCCAGACCGATCAGCAGGACCCGGCTAGGCATGGACGTCGCCCCGGTTTTTCCGCATGCCGGTGCCTGACGGGGCAAAGGCCTCAAGCGCGCGCACTACCGTGCTCCAGTCGCAACCTTGACTGCGCGTGCGGATGTTGGCTTCCAGGTCACTCTGACGATTGTCGGCGAAGAAGTGAATCAACTGGGCGGCCAGCGCCTGCGGGTCCTCCGGCGTGAACAGCAGCCCGGTGACATCGTGGGTGACGGCGTCGCGCAGGGGCGCCAGGTCACTGGCGATAACCGCCCTGCCGCAGCCGAAGGCCAGCTTCGCCACACCGCTGGCGGTCACGGACCGGTACGGGAGCACCACAGCATCGGCCGCAGCAAAATACGTTGCCACCTCCTCATGGGATAAATACCGGTTCTCGATGCGCACGCGGCCCTCGAGAGCCAGTGAGCGCACCAGTCCGTCGTAGTCGCCAGTATCCTCCCAGAATTCTCCGGCCACCACCAACTCCACATCCAGCACCTGCAGCACCTCCGGCAGCGCTCGCAACAGAATATCCAGGCCCTTGTAGCGGCGAACAAAGCCGAAGAACAGCAGCGTGGGCCGGGTGAGCGCCAGTTGCTCCCGTGCGCTGCTGCGCTGGAGTGACTCGCTGTCGTAAAAACGATAGCTGGGGTGCTCGACAAAGGCGACGGGCACCCCGGTAAGTTGCATTCGAAGCTCCGCCTCGTCCTGCCGACTCTGGGTCAGAACCGCATCCCCCAGCGCCAGCGTGCGCCATGCCAGCCAGTTGCCGAGCCGGTGCTGTTCGTGGGGCCGGGCGTTGTGGCACAGGAACACAATGCGGCAGCCGGGCAGCCTGCGCCGCAGGGCCGGCACCAGGTACGCCATATGGGGCGCCCAGAACCAGGTCCACCAGGGCAGCACGATCAAGGCTGGCTCAAAGGCTGCAACCTCGCCTGCCGCCTGACGCAGGCTCAGCGGGTTCAGCGAATCGATAAGCGGCTGCAGCCCCGGCTCGATCAGCGCGGCATTCGCCTCGTCGCGATCGCCCCGCCCGGGATAAAGCCACTGGGGGTACTGCCGCCGGTATCCGCAGTAATACACGCTGTGCTCCCGGCGCAGGGCCCGGTAGAGGCAGGTAGTGTGGTAGGCAATGCCACCCTTGAAGGGGTAACCGGGGCCGATCAGTGCAATTCGCAAAGGCACCTCCGGCCAGTACTTGAATCGATGCGACGCAGCGCCACCCTGATGCTATCCCTGTTGCCGAAGCGCAGGCAAGCAGAGCCGGGGCTAGAGGCAGTCGCCGCCGCTCTGGAGGACCGGAGGTCGCCCGGTCACTCCCACTCGATCGTCGCCGGCGGCTTGGAGCTGATGTCGTAGGTGACCCGGGAAACGCAGCTGATCTCGTTGATGATGCGGTTGGACACCATCTCCAGCAGTTCATAAGGCAGGTGCGCCCAGCGCGCGGTCATGAAATCCACGGTCTCGACGGCGCGCAGGGCGATGACGTACTCGTAGCGGCGGCCGTCGCCGACCACACCCACAGACTTCACCGGCAGGAACACGGCGAAGGCCTGGCTGGTCTTGTCGTACCAGCCGCTGGCGCGCAGTTCCTCGATGAAGATGGCGTCGGCGCGGCGCAGCAGGTCGGCGTATTCCTTCTTCACCTCGCCGAGGATGCGCACGCCAAGGCCCGGGCCCGGGAAGGGATGGCGGTAGACCATGTCCCAGGGCAGGCCGAGTTCGAGGCCGATCTTGCGTACCTCGTCCTTGAACAGTTCGCGCAGGGGCTCGACCAGTTCCAGCGCCATGTCCTCGGGCAGGCCGCCGACGTTGTGGTGCGACTTGATGACGTGGGCCTTGCCCGTATTGGCACCGGCGGACTCGATCACGTCGGGGTAGATGGTGCCCTGGGCAAGCCAGCGCACGTCCTCGAGTTTCGCCGCCTCGGCGTCGAACACCTCGATGAAGGTATTGCCGATGAGCTTGCGCTTGCTCTCCGGGTCGTCGACGCCGGCGAGGCGGCCCAGGAAGAGGTCCTCGGCGTCGACGCGGATCACGCGCACGCCCATGTGGCTGGCGAACATCTCCATCACCTGGTCGCCCTCGTTCAGGCGAAGCAGGCCATTGTCCACGAATACGCAGGTGAGCTGGTCGCCGATGGCCCGGTGCAGCAGCGCCGCGACAACGGAGGAGTCCACCCCGCCGGAGAGCCCGAGCAACACCCTGTCGCAGCCGACCGTCTCGCGCACGCGGGCGATGGCGTCGTCGACGATATTCGCCGGCGTCCACAGCGCCTGGCAGCCGCAGAGGTCGTGCACGAAGTGCTCGAAGATGCGCTTGCCCTGCAGCGTGTGCGTGACTTCCGGGTGGAACTGGATGCCGAAGAAGGGTTTCTCCCGGTGGGCCATGGCGGCAATGGGGCAGCTCGGCGTCGCGGCGGTCACCTCGAAGCAATCCGGCGCGCGGCTGACCTTGTCGCCGTGGCTCATCCATACATCGAGAAGCGGCATGCCGTCGCCGTCGAGGTGGTCGCGGATGTCCCGCAGCAGGCCGCTGTTGGCGGTGAGGCGGATCTGCGCATAGCCGAACTCGCTCGTGGGCGAGCCCTCGACCTCGCCGCCGAACTGGGCGGCAATGGTCTGCATGCCGTAGCAGATGCCGAGCACCGGCACGCCGAGCTCGAAGACGACGGCCGGGGCGCGGGGGGAACCGGCCTCGGGGACGGACTCGGGGCCGCCGGAGAGAATGATGCCCCGGGGATCGAAGGCGCGGATCGCGTCCTCGTCCAGGTCCCAGGGGCGGATCTCGCTGTAGACGCCGCTTTCCCGCACCCGCCGGGCGATGAGCTGGGTGTACTGCGAGCCGAAGTCCAGGATCAGGATCTTCTCGGCGTGGATATCGGTCATGGGCGGGGGTCCGGCGCCGGGCGCCTCAGCTGACGGGGTAGTTGGGCGCTTCCTTGGTAATGGAGACGTCGTGGACGTGGGACTCAGTCATGCCCGCCGCGCTCACGCGCACGAGGCGCGGCCGCGTGCGCATGGTGTCGATGTCCCGGGAGCCGGTGTAGCCCATGGCCGAGCGCACCCCGCCCATGAGCTGGTGGATGATCGCCGAGGCGGGGCCCTTGTAGGGCACGCGGCCCTCAATGCCTTCCGGCACCAGCTTCTCGGTGCCCTTGCTGGCGTCCTGGAAGTAGCGATCCGAGGAGCCGAGCTGCGTGGACATGGCGCCCAGGGAACCCATGCCGCGGTAGGCCTTGTAGGTGCGGCCCTGGTAGAGCTCGACCTCCCCCGGCGCCTCCTCGGTGCCGGCGAACATGGAGCCCATCATCACGGAGTGGGCGCCCGCCGCGATGGCCTTGGCGATGTCGCCGGAGAAGCGGATGCCGCCGTCGGCGATAACCGGGATGTCCGTGCCCCCGAGCGCAGCCGTCACGTTGGCGATGGCGGTCATCTGCGGCACGCCGATGCCGGTGACCACGCGGGTGGTGCAGATGGAGCCGGGCCCGATGCCGACCTTGACCGCGTCCGCCCCCGCTTCGGCCAGCGCCTTCGCCGCCTCGCCGGTGGCGATATTGCCGCCGATCACCTGCACCTCGGGGAAGTGCTCCTTGATCCAGCTGACGCGGCTGAGCACGTTGCGGGAGTGGCCATGAGCCGTATCGACCACGATCACGTCCACCCCGGCGCGGACCAGAGCAGCCACACGCTCATCCGTATCGGCGCTGGTACCCACGGAGGCACCGACGCGCAGGCGGCCGTGCTCGTCCTTGCACGCATGGGGGAAGCTCTCGGCCTTGTCGAAGTCCTTGACGGTGATCATGCCCGTGAGGTCGAAGTCGTCGTTGACCACGAGGATCTTCTCGATGCGGTGCTGGTGCAGGAGCAGCTGCACTTCCTCGGCGCTCGCGCCCTCGCGCACCGTGACCAGCTTGTCCTTCGGCGTCATGATGCTGGACACCGGCTTGTCCATGGACGTCTCGAAGCGCAGGTCGCGCCGGGTGACGATACCGACGAGGTCGTCGCCGTTGAGCACGGGCACACCGGAGATGCCGTTGGCACGGGTGAGATCGATGAGCTCGGCGATGGTGGCCGACTGCTGGATGGTGATCGGGTCCTTCACCACGCCACTTTCGAATTTCTTCACGCGGCGCACGTGGTCCGCCTGCTCTGCGATACTCATGCTCTTGTGTACGATGCCGACGCCGCCCTCCTGGGCCAGGGCGATGGCGAGGCGCGACTCGGTCACCGTGTCCATGGCCGAGGAGACCAGCGGGATGTTGAGGGCGATCTCGCGCGTGAGGCGTGTTCGCAGGGACACGTCCGTCGCCACGACGTCCGAGTATCCGGGCAGCAGCAGCACGTCATCAAAAGTGAGGGCTTCCTCGTCGATGCGAAGCATGGCCGGGTCTCCGTTGGCGGGGAGGTGATAAACGTGCAATTATAATTCCTTGGCTCTTTCCAGGTAAACCAGCCCCGTTGCAGAGCGCCGCCAGCACACCCCCTGCCGTCACCGTCAGCCGCCTCGCCCGGGAGGTGAAGACCCTCCTCGAGAGCCACTTCGACTTCGTCTGGGTGGAGGGCGAAATCTCCAACCTCGCCCGCCCCGCCTCCGGACACTGGTACTTCTCCCTGAAGGACGACCGGGCCCAGGTGCGTTGTGCCATGTTCCGTCGCGCCAACCAGCGGCTGCGTTTCACGCCGGAGAATGGCGATGCTGTGCGCCTGCGCGCCCGGGTCTCGCTCTACGAGGCCCGGGGGGACTTCCAGCTGATCGTGGAATACCTGGAGCCCGCCGGGGCCGGCGCCCTGCAGGCACGCTTCGAGGCGCTGCGGGCGAAGCTCGAGGCCGAGGGCCTGTTCGCCGCCGAGCGCAAGCGCCCCCTGCCGGTCGCGCCGGCCCACCTCGGTATCATCACCTCGGCCAGCGGTGCGGCCCTGCACGACATGCTCACGGTGCTGCGGCGCCGCTGCCCGCTGATCCGGGTCTCGGTGCTGCCGGTGCCCGTGCAGGGCGCGGAGGCGGCACCGGCCCTCTGCGCCGCCATCGCCCGGGCCAACCACTGGCACGAGAGCGGCGCGGTCCCCCTCGACGCGCTCATCGTCGGACGAGGCGGTGGCTCCCTGGAGGATCTCTGGGCCTTCAACGAGGAAAGCGTGGCCCGGGCCATCGCGGGCAGCGCGCTCCCGGTGGTGAGCGCCGTCGGCCACGAAACCGATATCACCATCGCCGACCTGGTGGCGGACCAGCGCGCGCCCACCCCTTCGGCGGCGGCGGAACTGCTGAGCCCGGACCAGGCCGACTGGCAGCTGCGCATGACGCAGCTGGACCAGGCGCTGACCCGCAGCATCGCCCGACAGCTGCGCGATGGTCGCCGGGAGCTCGCCCACCTGCGGGCGCGCCTCAAGCACCCGGGCACGCTCCTGCGCGAGCGCGCCCAGCGCCTCGATGATCTCGAAGGGCGGCTCGCGCGTGCACAGGCCGGAGCCTTCCAGCGGGAACGCCGGCGGCTCGACCGGCTGGCGGAGCGCCTCCTGCGCCGGGACCCGCGGCCGCGGCTCGCCCGCCTCGGCGACCGCCTCGACGGCGCCGAGCGCCGCCTCCGCCAGGCCATGAGCCACGGCCTGGCGCGCCGGCGGGACCGGCTGTCGCGCCTCGCCGCCCTCCTCGACTCTCTCAGCCCCCTGGCCACCCTGGGCCGCGGCTACGCGATTCTCAGCGACGAGGGCGGGGCCATCCTGCGCCGCGCGCAGGATACGTCGGTAGGCGATGCGGTGAGCGCACGGCTCGCCGAGGGCAGGCTGGCGCTGCGGGTGGAGTCAGTCGAGGAAGACGACGGCTGAGGGCGGCCGCCCTGGTGCCGCTCAGTACTTCGCCGGCAGCCGCGTGTTGATGATGATGTGCCGGCCCTCGAAGCGAATATACTCGCCGATGGTCAGATCCTTGAGGATCCGCGCGACCATCTCGCGGGAGGCGCCGACGCGGTCGGCGATGTCCTGCTGCGTGAGCTTTTCCGGGATGAACAGGGAGCCGTCATCGCGCTCCTCGCCGAGGTCCATGAGCACATTGGCCACCCGGCCGTAGACATCCTGCAGGGCGAGGCTTTTCACGTCCGCCGTGAGCTTGCGCACACGGGCGGCGAGGTTGCCGATGAGAGTACGGGTGATGTTCGGGTGCTCCTCGAGCACCCGGCTGAAATCATCCTTGTAGACGATGCAGAAGGTGGATTTCTCCACCGTACGCACCGAGGCGGAGCGGGTACTGTCATCGAGCAGCGCCAGCTCACCGAAGTAGTCCCCGGCGCCCTGGGTGTTCATGATGAACTCCTTGCCGTTCTTGTCGCTGCAGTAGACCTTGACCTTGCCGCTCTCGATCACGAACAGGGAGTCCGCCGGGTCGTTTTCGTGGATCACCACCGTGTTCTTGGGAAAGGTCCGGCGGGTGCTGGTCTCTTCCAGTGCCTCGAGCTCGTCGGTCGAGAGGCCCTTGAAAATCTCCACCTGTTCCAACATGGGTTCCAATGTCCGCGAATGGCCGCAATAGCGCCATGGTACCGCAGGGTTTGGGGCGGCGCATCACCTGGCACCGGCCTTCCCCCTCTCGCCGGCGCGTCGCTATACTCGCGTCATCGAAAGCGCCGCGCGGCGCCAGCGAGGACGGGCGATACGGTGACCGGCGAGGCACAGCCATTTCCCTTCAGTGACGTGCTTCTGCGCGCTATCGCCGAGGTGCGCAGTATCGCGCCGGGGGCCGCGGCCGCGCTGCCTGCCGAGGCCCGCGGAGACCTGGCGGGCGTTCTCGGCGCTGCCGGCGCGCTCGAGCGGGACCTTCGCGATGCCGCCGGCGCGGACCGGCACGAGCTGCGCAACCGGCTCGGCGCCCTGCGCGGCTACGCCGAGATGCTCCTGGAGCAGGTGGAGGGCGACACCCACGCCGAGCTGGGCGACAGCCTCCTGCGCCTCGTGCAGGCCACGCACAGCGCCGGCGACCTCACCCTGGACAGCCAGCCCGGCCGGGGCAGCGTGACCCTGGCCAGCGAGCCCGGCTTCATCCTCGCCGTGGACGACCGCCGGGAGAATCGCGAGCTGGTGGCCCGCTACCTGTCCCGCAGCGGTCACTTCGTCGTCACCGCCGCGGACGGCGAGCAGGCCCTGGCCACTCTCGAGGAATCGGACGTGGACGTGGTGCTGCTGGACCTGGTCATGCCCGGCATGGACGGCCGCGAGGTGCTCGCACGCATCAAGGCGCACCCCGAGTGGCACGCCACGCCGGTGATCGTGATCTCCGGCCACCAGGACATGCAGCGCATCATCGACTGCATCGAGGCCGGCGCCGACGACTACCTGTTCAAACCCTTCAACCCGGTGCTGCTGCAGGCCCGCATCAAGGCCGGCATCGAGCGCAAGCGCTGGCACGACCGGGAGGATCAGTACCGGCAGCAGCTGGAGCGCAGCGAGCAGTTCATCCGCGCCACCTTCGGCCGCTACCTCTCCGACGAGATCGTCACCGACATCCTCGAGCGGCCCGAGGGCCTGGACCTCGGCGGCGACCTCCGCGAGGTGACGATTCTCATGTCCGACATCCGCGGCTTCACCACGCTCTGCGAGCAGCTGGAGCCGACCCAGGTGGTGACCATGCTCAACCGCTACCTCGGCGCCATGACGGACATCATCCTGGCCTGGAACGGGACCATCGACGAGTTCCTCGGCGATGCCATCCTCGCCGTGTTCGGCGCCCCACAGCGCCGCGACGACGACGCCGACCGCGCCGTGCAGTGCGCCCTGGCCATGCAGGCCGCCATGGAGGCCGTCAACGCCGCCAACGCCGCGGAGGGGCTGCCGGCGCTGCGCACGGCCATCGCCCTGAACACGGGCACGGTCATCGCCGGCAATATCGGCTCCGAGCGCCGCAGCAAGTACGGTTTCGTCGGCCACCCGATGAACGTGACCTCGCGCATCGAGGACGCCGCGGGGCCGCAGGAGGTACTCGCGGCGGACAGTACCGTCGCCGCCCTGGGCGGCCGCGCCACCGTGGCGGAGAGCCGGGAACTGCAGGCCCGGGGCATCGACGAGGCGCTGCGGGTTCACCTTGTCACGGGCTACGCGCCGTGAGTGGCCGCGGCCCTCTCCTCCTCGTGGAGGACAACGAACTCAACCGGGACATGCTGTGCCGGCGCCTCACCCGGGCCGGCTTTGCCGTGCTCACCGCCGGCGACGGGCGCGAGGCCCTGGGCCGCATGGAAGCCGAGCAGCCCGCGCTGGTGCTCATGGACATGAACCTGCCCGTGCTCGACGGCTGGAGCGCCTGCCGGGAAGCCCGCGGGAACCCGGCGACCCGCGCCATCCCGATCATCGCGCTCACGGCCCACGCCATGGAGACGGACCGGCAGAACGCTCTCGGCGCCGGCTGTGACGACTACGCCACCAAGCCCATCGACTTCCCGGCCCTGCTCGCCAAGATCGAGGCGCTCTGCCCGCCATGAGCCTGAGGCGCCGCCTGACTTTGTCGCTGCTGGCGATCCTCGTGCTCTTCGCCATCAACGTCGGCACGCACTTCTGGGGGAGCTACGCGCGAAGCGAAAGCATGGTCGCCTACCGGCAGGCCGTGGAAGCCGCGCAGCTGTCCACGGACCTCGAGCAGATGCTCGAGGAACAGCGCCAGCAGATCCTGGTGCTTGCGACCCTGCGCGAGACCACCGATGACCGCCTCGGCGATGCCGAGAAGAGCCAGGAAAGCGCTGACCTCGCTGCGATCCGCCAGCGCATCGAGGACCTCGGCGCCGTCAGCCGGGACGTCACCCAGCTGCAGTACGAACGACTCCAGGAGGCCGCAGACAGGCTCCTCGGCAACTGGCAGACCTTCTACGAGCGCTACAACGACCCGGCCTACGAAGCCGACGTGGAGGATCCCGCGGCCTACCTCGCCACCAGCCAGCGCCTCAAGGAACTGGAGCAGCGGCAGGCCTTCATCGCCGTGCAGCGCGCCAACGTCATCGACCGCACGATCCTGCTCACGGACCGGATCACAGTGATCGGCTTCCTCACCTCCATCTTCCTCACGGCCACCGTGGGCCTCGTTCTCCTGCGCTACACCAACGCTTCCCTCAAGCGGCTCAAGCGCGGCACGGAGCGCATCGGCGCGGGCGATCTCGACTACCGCATCAACGACATCGACGATCAGGGCGAGCTCGGCGACCTCGCCGAGGCCTTCAACACCATGGCCGACAAGCTGCGTATTGCCATCGAGGACGAACAGCAGGCCCGCGAGGAAGCCGACGAGGCCAACGCGGCCAAGAGCATCTTCCTGGCCAACGTGAGCCACGAGCTGCGCACGCCGCTGAACGCGATCATCGGCTACAGCGAGATGCTGTACGACGAGCTGGGCGACCCCGGCGCCGTAGACCGGGAAAGCCACCGGGCGGACCTCGACAAGATCACCCTCTCCGGCCGGCAACTGCTCGCCCTCATCGACGACATCCTCGACCTCTCCAAGATCGAGACCGGCAAGATGGAGCTGCACTGCGAGCGCTTCCAGCCCGAGGACGTCCTGCGGCAGGTCTGCGACGGCCTTGCACCGCTGGTGCGCGAGAAACAGAACCGGCTGGCGCTGGACCTTGCGCCGGACCTGCCGGCGCTGAACTCCGACGCGACCAAGTTCCGCCAGGTGCTCGTGAACCTGCTCAGCAACGCGAGCAAGTTCACCGACGGCGGCACCATCACCGTGTGCGCCCGACGCGCGGAGGGTCCCTACGCCCTGGCCGTGGCGGTGACCGACACGGGTATCGGCATGAGCGAGGCGCAGCAGGCGCGGGTTTTCGAGGCCTTCGTGCAGGCCGAGCCGGACACCAGCGCCGCCTACGGCGGCACCGGGCTCGGCCTGGCGATCTGCCGGAATTTCTGTGAGCTCATGGGAGGGCGGATCAGCGTGAGCAGCGTACCGGGAAAGGGCTCAACCTTTACTGTGGAGTTGCCGGCTGACCCAGGGTCAGCTCGCGCAGCCGCCTGAGCGCCTGTTCGCGCTTCTCGAGGTCCTGGCGCAGCATCGCGTTGCTGCCCTCCACATCGTCCAGGTGCCGCGCCAGCTCCACCAGGGCCTCCAGGGCCCGGGCCAGCAGTACGGCGGTGTCGTGTGGCGCAGGGTCCGTGGGCTGGCGCCCCTGCAGCTCGGCACTCGCGGCGGTGGCCGCTTCCAGGTCATAAAAGGGGCTGTTCGGCAGGATGCTGGCGTACGCGATGGCCACGTCGGCCTCCCAGGCCGCCGTGGCGTTCTTCTCCAGCCGCTGGTAGCGCTGGAAGTACTGTACCGCCTCGATGCTCTCGCCGGCCGCCAGGGCCCGGAAGCCGCGCTCGAGAAACGTGTAGTCGGCACCGGGCTCGGGACAGTCGCAGGCCGGCGGCTCGGGGAGGTTGAGCGTCAGCTCCACCTCCCGCTCGTCCGCCGGCGCGCTGTCGCCGGCCGGGGCCGACGGCTGGCTGGCGCAGCCGGCGATGAGGGTCAGGGCCAGGGCGGCGCCCAGGGCCCGGGGTGTCAGTACCTGCACGGGCGTCTCCGCGGTGCGTAATGGGCGGATTCTAGCACGGCGGTCGCCGCTCACTCGGGCCGCAGGTGCGGAAAGAGAAGCACGTCACGGATCGACGGCGAATCCGTCAGCAGCATCACCAGCCGGTCGATGCCGATGCCCTCCCCCACCGTCGGCGGCATGCCGTATTCCAGCGCGCGCACGTAGTCGTGATCGTAGTGCATGGCCTCCTCGTCCCCGGCCTCCTTCTCGGCGACCTGGGCGCGGAAGCGCTCGGCCTGGTCCTCGGCGTCGTTGAGCTCGGAGAAACCGTTGGCCAGCTCCCGCCCGGCCACGAAGAACTCGAAACGGTCGGTGACGAAGGGATCGGCGTCGTTGCGCCGCGCCAGCGGTGACACTTCCGTCGGGTAAGCGGTGATGAAGGTCGGCTGATCGAGCTTTTCTTCCGCCGTGTGCTCGAAGATCTCCAGCTGCACCTTGCCGAGGCCCCAGCCGTCCTTGAGAGGGATACCCAGCTCGGTGGCGAGCGCCCGGGCCGGGGCCTCGTCGGCCAGCTGCGCGGCCGTTACCCCGGGGTTGTGGGCGAGGATGGCCTCGACCACGGTCATGCGCGTGAAGGGCTTGCCGAAGTCGTAGTCCTGCCCCTGGTAGTGCACCGTGGTGCTGCCGAGCACCGTCGCCGTGAGCGAGCGCATGAGGTCCTCGGTGAGGTCCATGGCGTCGCGGTAGTCGGCGTAGGCCCAGTAGTACTCGAGCATGGTGAACTCGGGGTTGTGCCGGGTGGACAGCCCCTCGTTGCGGAAGTTGCGGTTGATCTCGTAGACGCGCTCGAAGCCGCCCACGGTCAGGCGCTTCAGGTAGAGCTCCGGCGCGATGCGCAGGTACATGTCGAGGTCGAGCGCATTATGGTGCGTGACAAAAGGCTTCGCCGCGGCGCCGCCGGGGATCGGCTGCATCATCGGCGTTTCCACCTCCATGAAGCCGCGGCGGTTCATGTAGTCGCGGATGAACGTGACGATCTGCGAGCGGCGCTGGAACACCCGGCGCGACTCCTCATTGACGATGAGGTCGACGTAGCGCTGGCGGTAGCGCAGCTCCTGGTCGGCGAGGCCGTGGTACTTGTCCGGCAGCGGGCGCAGCGCCTTGGTCAGCAGCCGGGCCTCGGCCATGTTGATGTACAGGTCGCCCTTGCCCGACTTGTGGATCGGCCCGCGGGCCGCGACGATGTCACCGAGATCCCAGTGCTTGATGGCCTCCAGGGTGTCCGCGTCCAGGCCCTTGCGGTTGATGTACAGCTGCACCTGGCCGCTGCCGTCCTGGATGAGCAGGAAGGCACCGCGATTGCGGATGAGGCGCCCGGCGACCGCGTACTCGGTGTTGGCTGCCTCCAGCTCCTCCTTGCTGCAGTTGCCATACTCGGCCTGCAGCCAGCCGGCCTCCGCCGTGCGGCGGAAGTCGTTGGGGAAGGGGTTGCCGGCCTCGCGCAGGGCGGCGAGCTTGGCCCGGCGCTCCGCGATCAGCTTGTTCTCGTCCGCCTGCGGCGGCTGTTCTTCACTCATGGGTCAGGTCCGTCAGAGATCCGTCAGAGGCCCTTCTTCAGGGAGGCCTCGATGAATAGGTCGATGCCGCCGTCGAGCACCGCCTGCGTGTTGCTGGTCTCGACGTTCGTGCGCAGATCCTTGATGCGGGACTGGTCCAGCACGTAGGAGCGGATCTGGCTGCCCCAGCCGATGTCCGCCTTGTTGTCCTCCATGGCCTGCTTCTCCTCGCTGCGCTTGAGCACCTCCAGCTCGTAGAGCTTGGCCCGGAGCAGCTTCATGGCCTGGTCCCGGTTCTGGTGCTGCGAACGCTCCGTCTGGCACTGCACCACGATCCCCGACGGGTTGTGCGTCAGTCGCACGGCGGAGTCCGTCTTGTTCACGTGCTGGCCGCCGGCACCGGAGGCGCGGTAGGTATCCACGCGCAGGTCCGCCGGGTTGATCTCGATCTCGATGTTGTCGTCGATCTCCGGCGAGACGAAGACGGAGGCAAAGGAGGTGTGCCGGCGGTTGCCCGAGTCGAAGGGCGACTTGCGCACGAGCCGGTGCACGCCGGTCTCCGTGCGCAGCCAGCCGAAGGCGTACTCGCCGGAAAACTTGATGGTCGCGCTCTTGATGCCGGCGACCTCGCCGGCGGAGACCTCGATCAGTTCCGTGTCGAAGCCGTGGGCCTCGCCCCAGCGCAGGTACATGCGCAGCAGCATCTCGCCCCAGTCCTGGGCCTCGGTGCCGCCGGAGCCGGCCTGGATATCGAGGAAGGCGTTGTTCGGGTCCATCTCGCCGCTGAACATGCGGCGGAACTCCAGCTTCTCCAGCCGGCCCTCCAGCTCGCCGAGGTCGCCCTCCACGGCCGCGACCGTGTCGGCATCGTCCTCCTCCGCCGCCATCTCGAGGAGATCGAGGGCATCGCGGGTTCCCGCGTCGAGCGCCTCGATGGTGCTGACGATGGCCTCGAGCGTGGACCGCTCCCGGCCCAGTTCCTGCGCCCGCTCCGGGTCGTCCCAGACGGCGGGCTCGGCGAGTTCGAGTTCTACTTCCGCCAGCCGTTCCTTGCGCTGGTCGAAGTCAAAGATACCCCCTCAGCACGTCCGTACGTGCTTGCATGTCCTTGAGGCGGCTGACGAGAGGGTTGATCTCCAGCATGGCGTTGAACGTCCTTGGAAAAACGCGCCATTCTACCGCAGCGAGGCGGCTCAGTGGAGGGGCCTGCCGCCGCGCTCCAGGCGCACGCGCACGGACTTGAACCCCGGCGTACGGCTCCGCGGATCACGCTCGAGGGCGGTGAGGCAGTTGGCCTCCGGGTAATAGGCCAGCGCGTTCCCCGGGGGCAGGTCGAAGGGGCGGACGACCGCGTTGCGCATGAGGCCGTCCCGGGACCGGATGTCGACGAGACTGCCGGGTTCCAGCCCGAGCGCCCGCATGTCGTCGGGGCACAGGAGCACGGCGCGGCGCTCCGCATCGTAGCGATAGCTGTCGGTCTCCTCGTAGATGATGCTGTTGAACTGCCCCTCGCTGCGCACCGACGCCAGCATCAGGGGCCAGGCAGCCTGCCCCGCCCCGGCGGATGTCGCGGGTCCGGCCGGCTCCTCCGGCAGGGCACGCACGCGGAAGCGGGCCCGGCCATCTTCCGTGCGGAAGCTCGGTTCGTGCAGGGTGCGGCCGCGAACATGGAACTCGCGCCGCGCCACCGAGATATCCGCCAGCGCCTCCATGCCCGGGACCGTCCGCGCGATGGTCTGACGGATGCGCTCGTGGTCGCCGTAGGCGGTGAAATCAACGGGGTGGTCGGGCAGCAGGCGGGCACCGAGCTCGGACAGGATTGCCACCTCGGAGCGCACGCCGGGCAGCCGCGTGATGCCGCCGTCGCTCAGGCGGACGTAGTTGAACATGGACTCCTGGGTCGTCGGCTGCGGCTCCTCGTCCCGGGCAGTCACCGGCAGGATCAGCGCGTCGCCGCTGTCGATGCCGTGCAGGTGCCCCTGGTTCAGCGTCGTCGTCAGGTAGAGCTTGAAGGGAATCCGGTCCAGCGCCGCTGAAGCCCAGGCCGAATTGGGTGTCGCCGCGTAGAGGTTGCCGCCCATGAGGCAGGCGGCATCGATCGCACCGGCGTGCGCCGCTTCCAGCGCCGCCAGCGTGTCGAAGCCAGGGCCCGCCGGCATTGCCATGCCCAGTTCCTGCTCGAGGCGCGCAATCACCTCCGACGCGAGCACAGGCTTGACCCCGATCGTACCGATCCCCTGCACATTGCTGTGCCCGCGGAGCGGCAGGAGGCCGGCGTGGCGCCGGCCGATCATGCCGCGCAGCAGCGCGAGGTTGGCAAGGTACTCGACGTTCTCGCTGCCGTGCCGGTGGTGGGTCATGCCCATGCCCCAGGCGAACACGGTGGCCCGGGAAGCACCGTAGCGGCGCGCCACATCCTCGACCTCTCCGCGCTCGAGGCCGCAGGCGTCGAGGAGCGACGGCCAGCTAGCCGCCTCGATATCGGCACGGAAAGCCGCCCAGTCGCGGCAGTGGTGGTCGATGAAGGTCTCGTCGACGTGCCCGCCCTCCAGCAGAGCCTTCGCCAGCGCCTTGAACAGCGCGAGGTCGCTGCCGATCCGCGGCTGAAGGTACAGCGAGGCGATGTCACTCCCCCCGCGGGCGAGCATGGACTTCGTGCTCTTCGGCACCGCGAAGCGGACCAGCCCCGGCTCCCTCGCGGGGTTGATCACGATGACCTCACCGCCGCGCTCCCGGCAGGCGAGAAGCTGGTGGATGAAACGGGGGTGATTGGAGGCCGGGTTGGCACCGATGACGAAGATGAGGTCCGCCCCGCTGAGGTCCGCCAGCTCCACCGTCGCCGTCCCGGTGCCTACCGTCGATGACAGGCCGACGCTGGTTGCCTGGTGACAGTAGTAGGAGCAGTTGTTGACATTGTTGGTGCCCCAGCAGCGCGCGAGCAGCTGCAGCAGGAAACCCGCCTCGTTGGACGAGCGGCCCGAGGCGTAGAAGAAGGCTCGCGCAGGATCGACAGCGGAGAAGCGCTCCGCGGCCAGCGCCATCGCGTCATCCCAGCCAAGCTCGCGGAAGCGCTGCTCCCCCGCCGCCTTGTAGATGGGGTTGGCCAGCCGCCCGGCGTGCTCCAGTTCGCGGGCGGAGAGTTCACGCAACTCGTCGAGGGTATGCTCGAAAACTTCCCGCGGTATGCCCGGCTGGATATCCGTGGCTTGCGCCTGCACGCTCTTGTTACAGACCGAGGGAAACTCGCCGAGCTCGTTGGTCATGCCGCCAAGCTGGCCACCCATACCCAGCCCGCAGGCCTTGCAGGCATTTTTCCCGGTGAGGGCCTTCGCGGACTTTGCGACGCCGATCCGCCGCACCGTGTCCAGGGTGTACAGCACCTTCTTGACACCGCCGCCCTTCGCCTCAGCCATGGCTGTCAGCCCCTCGTCGCGTCATGGACCCTGACGGAAGGCCGGCAACGCCCGGGCCCCGTCACGCAAACTGGTTGAGAAGGTAGCCCAGGATCATGACCTGCGGCACCGTGAGCAGCGGCAGGAACAGCGCCAGGCGCCAGGAGCCGCTGGTGTCCTTGATGGACATGACTTCCGTGTAGTCCGTGGCCACGCCGGCCATGAGGAAGGTAAACGCGTTGCCCGGCGCTTTCGCGCGGTTGAGCAGGTCCGCGGCGATGGGCGTGGCGCCCTCGGAGCAGACCTCGATGATCGTCGCCGCCGCCAGGGTCAGCCAGAGGCCGACCACCGAGGCGCCGAACCAGTTAGCGTAAACATCCTCGGGCACCAGGCCGCGGATCGCCGCCGCCAGCAGCAGGCCGAACAGCGCCCAGCGGATCACCACCTTCGAGCCGCGCACGCCATCGACGAGCAGGCGGCCCGTGCCGGCGAGGGAGAACTGCAGGGAGCGGCGGTAGTCGCGCAGCTGCTGGCGCAGGGGCACGGCCTCGCCGTCCAGGTCGCGGTGGGGGTTCTGCGGCAGCGTGCCGCGGCGCACGAAGGCGTCGAACAGGAGGCCCGTGGTGATGCCGATCACCAGCGACAGCCCGATGAACAGCAGCGTCCAGCCGAGGCCGATGAGGGCGATGAGGATGAGCGTCAGCGACAGCGAGTTCCAGGGGCTGGCGAGCAGGAAGGCCATGACCTGCCCCACGCTCGCGCCGCGCTCGTAGAGACGCATGCCGACGGCCAGGATACCATGGCTGCACAGGTCGAGGAGCACGCCGGCCAGCGTGGCCCGGAACATGCCGCTGAGGCCCGCCTGGCGACCTAGGAGCCCCATGACAAGGTCCCGGGGCACGGTGCCGAGGATGCCCACGAAGATTACGCCGATGGCGAGCCCCCACCACATGCGGTTCATGAGTTCGACCACGCCGCTTGAGAAGGTCGCGACAACACCGTCGTCCGCCGCGCCCACCATCAGCACACCCCAGCCATAGGCCAGCACGACGCCGGCCAGGCAGGTCCAGAGGAACCAGTCCGGCCGGCCTCGCGCAGGACCGCAGCTAGCGCTGCAGCTGTCTTCCTGCGCATTTTGTTGCGTGGCGTTGCCGTGACACCCGGCCACGGCCGTACTGTGGCAATCAGTCATGGCCCTAGGATACTCCCCGCGGCAAAGGCCGCGTCAAGCGACGGGAAGGAGGTGCTCCACCACCAGTTGCACCCGCTCCTCACCGCGCCAGGCGTTGACGTCGAGGCGATAGGCGATTTCCAGAGCCCTTACGGCCGGGTCCGGCCAGACGCCCGGGTCGATATTGAAGGCGATGGCGTCCACGGTGTGCTCGGGCGCCTCGGTCGGCGCCAGCACCAGCTTGAGGTGTCGCTCGCCGACGATACGCTGGCTCTTCACGAGAAAGCGGCCATCGAAGAGCGGCTCGGGGAAATGCTGGCCCCAGGGGCCGCCCGCGCGCAGGGACCGGGCGAGCCCCAGCTCCAGCTCGGCGGGCGCCAGTTCGCCGTCGCTCTCGAGAACGGCCTCCAGTGCCACGCCCTCCGCGAGGCGGGCGACCTCCTCGACCAGCGCCGCGGCAAAGGCATCGAGGTGTTCCCGCGGGAGACTCAGGCCCGCAGCCATGGCGTGGCCGCCAAAGCGGTCGATGAGCCCCGGGTGGCGGTTGTCGAGGTTGGCGAGCGCGTCGCGGATGTGCACGCCGGGAATGGACCGCGCGGAGCCCTTGAGCATCGCCCCGCCCTCCTGGGCATCGGCGAAGGCGATGACCGGGCGGTGCACCCGGTCCTTGATGCGCGAGGCGAGGATGCCGATCACCCCCTGGTGCCAGCCGGGCTCGTAGATCGCCAGGGCCAGGGGCGGCTCCGTGAGGTCGTCCTCGCGAGCGGCCAGGAGCGCGAGGGCCTCGGCCTGCATGTCGCGCTCGATGAGGCGCCGGTCGCGGTTCAGCTGGTCCAGCTGTGCGGCCAGGCCATGAGCCTCGCCGGGGTCATCACTGAGCAGGCAGGCGATGCCGACGGTCATGTCGTCCAGCCGCCCGGCCGCGTTCAGCCGCGGCCCCGCGGCGAAGCCGAGGTCCGAGGCCACGACGCGGCGCGGGTCCCGGCCGGCCACGGCGAGAAGCGCCGCGATCCCCGGTGAGGCGCGACCGGCGCGAATGCGGGCGAGGCCGCCCTGGACGAGGATCCGGTTGTTACGGTCCAGGGGCACCACGTCCGCCACGGTGCCGAGAGCGACAAGGTCGAGAAAATCAGCCAGACGCGGCTCGTCGATGCCCCGCGCCGTGAACCAGCCGCTGTCGCGCAGCTGCCGGCGCAGGGCCAGCAACAGGTAGAACACGACACCGACGCCGGCCAGGTGCTTGCTCGGGAAGGCACAGCCGGGCTGGTTCGGGTTGACGATCACCGTGGCGTCGGGGAGTTCCTCCCCCGGCAGGTGGTGGTCGGTGACGATGACGTCCATGCCGCGCGACCGCGCCGCCGCAACACCGGCGATGCTGGCGATGCCGTTGTCGACGGTGACCAGGAGGTCGGGCCGCCGTTCCTCCGCAAGGGCGACGATCTCGGGAGAGAGCCCGTAGCCGTACTCGAAGCGGTTGGGGACAAGGAAGTCCACGTGCGCGGCCCCGAAGGCACGCAGCGCGCGCACGCCGAGGGCGCAGCTGGTGGCACCGTCCGCATCGAAGTCACCGACGAAGAGAATGCGCTCGGCCGCTTCCAGCGCCGCGGCGAGGCGCGCCGCGGCGCGCTCGACACCGGTAAGAGCCTCGGGGGACAGCAGGCGGCCCAGGGACAGGTCGAGGTCGCCGGGGTCCTGGATCCCCCGGGCAGCGTAAGCGCGGGCGAGTACGGGGTGCAGGCCGGCCGCCTCCAGGGGCTCACTGCCCGCGACGGGCCGGCGCCGAAGTTGCTTCTCGGCCGCGCGCACGGACCCGTCTCAAGCCCGCAGGTGGTCCGCCATGAAGGCCTGCACGGCGGCGAGGTCGTTCGGCAGCACCGTATAGCGCTCCTCGCGATCGTAAAGGTCGGCGAGGTGCGCGGGCAGCGCAGGCTCCCGCGCGACGCCGGCGCGGCGCACGGCATCCGGGAACTTGGCCGGGTGTGCCGTCGCCAGGGTGACCATCGGCACCGCCGGATCGCGCTGTGCGGCGCGGGCGGCAGCCACACCGATGGCGCTGTGCGGGTCGAGCAGATACTCGCTGCTTTCCCAGGTCGCGGCGATCTCCGCACAGGTGTCCTCGTCATCGACCCGGTGGCTGGCGAAGAGCGCGCGCGCGTCGGCGAGGGCCTCCGGGGACAGGCGGATCTCGCCGCCGTCGAAGGCGCGCATGAGCCCGGCGACGGCCTCGCCGTCGCGGCCGTAGAGGTCGAAGAGCAGGCGCTCGAAGTTGCTCGAGACCGTGATGTCCATGCTCGGCGACAGGCTGGGCTCGAGGGGCTGGCGGTCGTAGAGACCGCTGCTCAGGACCCGGTGCAGCACGTCGTTGCGGTTGGTGGCGATCACCAGCTGCGAGACCGGCAGGCCCATGCCCCGGGCGAGGTAGCCCGCGAAAATGTCGCCGAAGTTGCCCGTGGGCACGGAAAACGCCACGGGGCGGTCCGGCCCGCCGAGGGCCAGGGCCGCGTGGAAGTAGTAGACCACCTGGGCCATGATGCGCGCCCAGTTGATCGAATTCACGGCCACCAGTCGCCGGCCCTCGGGCAGGAAACCCTGGCCACCGAAGCTGGCCTTCACCATGGCCTGGCAGTCGTCGAAGTTGCCCTCCACGGCGAGGTTGTGAATACCCTCGCCCGGTACCGTGGTCATCTGCCGGCGCTGTACCTCGGACACGCGCCCGTGCGGGTGCAGGATGAAGATGTCGACATTCTCGCAGCGGCGGCAGCCCTCGATGGCCGCGGAGCCGGTGTCGCCGGAGGTCGCCCCCATGATCACGACCTTTTCGCCGCGGCGCTCGAGTACGTAGTCGAGGAGCCGGCCGAGGAGCTGCAGGGCGAAATCCTTGAAGGCCAGCGTCGGGCCGTGGAAAAGTTCCATGATCCACTGGTTGGGGCCGAGCTGCACGAGGGGCGCCACGGCGCCGTGGCGGAAAACCGCGTAACAGTCCTCGACAATGCCGCGGAGGTCCTCCTCGGGCACGGCATCGGCCACGAAGGGCGCGATCACCCGTTGTGCCAGCGCGGGATACGGCAGGCCGCGCAGCGCGATGATCTCCTCGCGGGAGAACTGCGGCAGGGTCTCGGGCACGTAGAGACCGCCGTCGCTGGCGAGGCCCGCCAGGAGGACCTCCTCGAAGGGCAGGGCCGGCGCGGCACCGCGCGTGCTGATGTAGCGCACTGCCCTAGCCCTCGAGGGACTCGACGCGAATGCGCGTCACCGGGCCGGCGATGCTGTCCAGGGCCTCGATGGCCATGACCGCCCGCTCCAGGTTGCCCTGGCTGGCGACATTGGTCACGACGACCACCGGCACCCGGCTCTGCCCCGGCTGCGGCGCTTTCTGGATCAGCGCCTCGATGCTGATGCCCTGGTCACCGAGAATGCTGGAGACCTGCGACATGACACCGGGCCGGTCTTCGGCCTCCAGGCGCAGGTACCAGGCCGTGCGCACCTCGCCCATGGGCAGGATCGGTAACTCGCGCAGCTGCCCCATGGGCAGGCCGAGAGCCGGCAGCGGGCAGCGCTGGCCGCGGGACAACTCCCTGGCGAGGTCGATCACGTCGGCCATGACCGCCGAGGCCGTGGCACCGCCGCCGGCACCGGCGCCGTAGTACATCGTCGGGCCCACGGCATCGCCCTCCACGAGAACGGCATTCTTGACCCCGGCAACCTTGGCCAGCAAGAGGTCCTTCGGCAGCAGCGTCGGGTGGACGCGCAGCTCGAGGCCCGCGCCGGTCTCACGGGCGACGCCCAGGTGCTTGACGACGTAGCCCAGCTCCTCCGCGTAGGCGAGGTCCTCTGGCGTCAGCGCGCTGATGCCCTCCGTATACACCGCGTCGAAGCGCAGCGGCGTGTTGAAGGCGATGGCGGCGAGGATCACCAGCTTGTGGGCCGCATCGATGCCCTCGACGTCGAAGGTCGGGTCCGCCTCGGCGTAGCCGAGGGCCTGCGCCTCCGCCAGCACGTCAGCGAACTCGCGCTCCTCTCCCGCCATCTCGGTGAGAATGAAATTGCCGGTCCCGTTGATGATGCCGGCGAGCCAGGAGACCCGGTTCGCCGAGAGCCCCTCGCGCAGCGCCTTGATGATCGGGATGCCGCCGGCCACCGCGGCTTCAAAGCGCAGGCTCACGCCCTTCTCCTCGGCGAGCGCGAGCAGCTCGTTGCCGTGCTCGGCGATGAGTGCCTTGTTGGCCGTGACCACGTGCTTGCCCGTCTCGAGGGCGCGGCGCACCAGCTCATGGGCGTCGTCGGTGCCGCCGATGGCTTCGACGAGGATGTCGACGGCCGGGTCCTCCGCGACGGCGAGCACCTCGCGGCTGACGGTAGCGCCGCCCGGGTCGACACCGTCGCGGTCCCGGCGGGCACCGACGTGGGCGATCTCGAGCGGGGCACCGGCACGACCTGCCAGGGCCTCCCCGTTGCGCCACAACAGGTCCAGCACACCGCCACCGACGGTACCGATACCGCAGAGGCCGAGTCGAATTGGCGTCACTGTGTCACTCCCTGGTCCGCGCGCATCATGCGCTTGATGTTTCGAAGGGCCTGCCGCGTCCGGTGCTCGTTCTCGATGAGGCCGAAGCGCACGTAGCCCTCGCCGTACTCGCCGAAGCCGATCCCCGGCGACACCGCCACCCGGGCTTCCTCGAGAAGCTTCTTGCTGAACTCCAGCGAACCCAGGTCGCGATAGGGCTCCGGGATGCGGGCCCAGACGAACATGGTCGCCTTTGGCGGTTCCACGGGCCAGCCGGCGGCATTGAGGCCGGCGCAGAGCACGTCGCGCCGCGCCTGGTACATGGCGCGAATCTCGTCGACGCAGCCCTGGTCACCCTCGAGGGCGGCGATGGCGGCTACCTGCACGGGGGTGAACATACCGTAGTCGAGGTAGGACTTCATGCGCGCCAGGGCCCCGACGAGGGTCTTGTTGCCGCAGCAGAAACCCACGCGCCAGCCGGGCATGTTGTAACTCTTGGACATGGAGAAAAACTCCACGGCCACCTCCCGCGCGCAGGGCACCTGCAGGATCGAGGGCGCTTCGTAGCCGTCGAAGCAGAGGTCCGCGTAGGCGAGATCCTGTACGACCCAGATGCCATGCTCCCGGGCGACGGCGATGATCTTCTCGAAGAAGTCGAGCTCGACGCAGTGGGTGGTCGGGTTGGAGGGAAAGTTCAGCACCAGCATCTTCGGCCGCGGCCAGCTGTTGCGGATCGCGCTCTCCAGTTCATCGAAGAAGGCGCTGTCGTCAGCCATGGGCACGTGGCGGATGTCCGCGCCGGAGATCACGAAGCCATAGGGGTGGATCGGGTAGGACGGGTTGGGCACCAGGACGGCGTCGCCGGGGCCGGTGGTCGCAAGCGCCAGATGGGCCAGGCCCTCCTTCGAGCCCAGGGTGACGATGGCCTCGCTCTCCGGGTCCAGGGTGACGCCGTAGCGGCGCTGGTACCAGTCGCAGATGGCCTTGCGCAGCCGCGGAATGCCGCGGCTCTGGGAGTAGCGGTGCGTATCGCCCCGGCGCGCCGTCTCCACGAGTTTCTGAACGATGTGCTCCGGTGTCGGCTGGTCCGGGTTGCCCATGCCGAAGTCGATGATGTCCTCACCGCGGGACCGGGCCTGCTGCTTCAGGTCCCCGATGATCGAGAAGACATAGGGCGGCAGGCGCTGGATGCGCTGGAACTGCTCCTCCATGGACCTAGTCCAGGCCGAGCGCGGCGATGAGGTCGTCCGCGGGGCGGTAGCCCGGCACCATCTGCCCGTCCGGCAGGATGATCGCGGGGGTACCGCGTACACCGACGGCCTGGCCCAGGGCGTACTCATCGGCCACCGGGTTGCCGGGGCAGACGGAGGGCTCGACGGTTTCCCGTGCCTTCAGGCGCGTGAGCGTCTCCCGCCGGTCCTTCGCGCACCAGGCGGTGGCGAGCAGCCTGAAGCCCTCGGAGCCGACGCCGGCGCGGGGATAGGCCAGGTAGCGCACCTCGATGCCGCGGCGATTGAGCTCGGGCACTTCCTTGTGCAGCTTCTGGCAGTAGAAGCAGGTGACGTCCGTGAACACGGTGATGTGGCCGCGGGTCTCGCCCTCGGCGGGAAAGACGATCATGTCGTCCACCTCCACGGCGGCGATGGCTTCCTGGCGCTCACCGTTGCGGCGCTGCTCAGCCAGGTTCACATACCCCGCGGCGCCCACGGAGTAGAGATCACCGAGGACGAAGAACGTCCCGTCGGGTGTGGCGTAGACCGTGGGCCCGTCGGCGAGCTTGACCTCGAGCAGGCCGGGCACGGGAGACTGCCGCGCCGTTTCGACGCTCAGCCCCCCGGGAGCCTCGAGCGTGGCGCGCAGCCGCTCCAGCGCCTCACCGGTCACCGCCTCGTCCGCCTGCGCCGGGCCGGCGAGCGCGCAGAGAGCGACGACCGGGGCGAGGAGCAGGGCGAGGAAAAAAGCGAAGTTGCGTCGGGAAGCTGTCATGGACTGTACCTTGTCTTCGTAGGCGGTCGTCGTCGTCGGCGATCGTCGTCGTAGGCGGTCATCGCTGGCGGTCGTCGTCGGCGCCGGTTCAGCGCCCTCCCCCGGTTGACAGCGCGCCGCGCGCCGCGTTCAACACGGTACCCGCTCAGCCTCGCGGGTGGTGCTCTGCATGCAGGTCCTGCATGCGCTGGCGGGCCACGTGCGTGTAGATCTGCGTGGTAGTCAGGTCGCTGTGGCCCAGCAGCATCTGCACGACCCGCAGGTCGGCCCCGTGGTTAAGCAGGTGCGTTGCGAAGGCGTGCCGCAGCGTGTGCGGCGAGAGCGGCTTACCGATACCCGCATTGCGCGCATGCATTTTAATACGATACCAGAAGGTCTGGCGAGTCATCTGCCGCCCGCGGCGGCTCGGGAAGACCACGTCACTCGGCATTCCGCGCGTCAGTTCCGACCGCGGGCCGGCGAGGTAGCGCTGCAGCATGCGCAGGGCGGGGTCGCCCATGGGTACCAGGCGCTCCTTGCCACCCTTGCCGAAAACGCGCAGCACACCCTGGTTGAGGCTGACCTGCGCCAGTTGCAGGGAGGTGAGCTCCGAGACGCGCAGGCCGCAGGCATAGAGCAATTCGAGCATGGTGCGGTCGCGAAAGCCCAGGGGATCCTCCAGGTCCGGCGCCGAGAGCAGCCGCTCGACATCGGCCTCGGAGAGGGACTTGGGGAGCGGGCGCCCCAGGCGCGGGCTCTCCACGTCGAGGGTGGGGTCGACGGTGAGCCGTCCCTCGCGGAGCTGGTAGCGGTAGAAGCCGCGCAGGCAGGACATGACCCGGGCGGTGGACCGGGGCGACTGGCCGGCGGCCAGGCGGGCGCCGAGGTAGCGCTGGAGCTGTTCCCGGGTGGCCTTGAGCAGGGTGCTGCCGAGCTCCCGGCCAAGGAAGCCATCGAACTGGCGCAGGTCGCGCCGGTAGGCGTCGAGGGTGTGGTCGGCGAGCCCCCTCTCGATCCAGAGCGCGTCGATGTAGCGCTCGATCTCGGGGTGGGTAGCCGGTGAACTGTCGTCTGCAGGGGCCATGCGCGGCAGCTTAAACCGCTACCGCGCAGCCCGGAAGCCGTGCCTCAGGAGGACAGCTTCTCCTTGATGCGCGCGGACTTGCCGGAACGCTCGCGCAGGTAGTAGAGCTTGGCCTGGCGCACGTCGCCGCGGCGCTTGACCGCAATGCTGTCGAGCAGCTTGCTGTAGGTCTGGAAGGTACGCTCGACGCCGATGCCGTGAGAGACCTTGCGCACGGTGAACGCGGAGTTGAGGCCGCGGTTGCGCTTGCCGATGACAACACCCTCGAAAGCCTGCAGGCGCTCCCGGTTGCCCTCCTTCACCTTGACCTGGACGACGACCGTATCGCCGGGGTTGAACTCCGGCAGGTCCTTGTCCATCTGCTCGGCGTCGAGCTGGGAGATAATGGAATTGGTGCTCATGGGGCACTCCTCAAGTCATTCCAGGGCGCTGCCGCCCTGTCCGTTGTCGATCCCGTGCTCGCGGCAGTACTCCGCGAGCAGTTGTTCCTCTTCCGGGCCCAGGGCCCGGCCCTCGAGCAGATCCGGGCGACGCTCCCGCGTCCGGCCCAGGGCCTGCTTGAGGCGCCAGCGGCGGATCCGTTCGTGGTCCCCGCTGAGCAGTAGCTCCGGCACCCGCCGGCCCTCGAACTCCTCGGGCCGCGTGTACTGCGGATAATCCAACAGCCCCTCCGCGAAGGAATCCTCCGCCGCCGAGTCCGCGTGGCCGAGCGTCCCCGGCAGCAGCCGCGCCACGGCGTCAATCACGACCATGGCCGGCAGCTCGCCGCCGCTCAGCACGTAATCGCCGATGGACAGCTCCTCGTCCACCTCGCTCTCGAGGAGGCGCTCGTCCACCCCCTCGTAGCGCCCGGCCAGCAGCACCAGCGACGGCTCCGCTGCCAGGGCCTGTACCCGGGCGTGGTCCAGGCGCCGCCCCTGGGGCGACAGGTAGACCACGCGCGGCGGTGCCCCCCCGGCCGCCGCCTGCTCCCGCGCGGCATGAATGGCCTGCCGCAGCGGATCCACCTTCATCAGCATCCCCGGGCCGCCGCCGTAGGGGCGATCGTCCACGGTGCGGTGCCGGTCATGGGTGAATTCCCGCGGATCCACCGTCGTTACCGCGAGCCCGCCCTGGGCCACCGCGCGGCCGGTCACACCGTACGCGGTGACCGCCTCGAACATCCCCGGGAACAGGGTCACCACCGCGATGTGCACCGCTTCCTCCCAGGGGCCCGGGCTTACGCCTCGCCCGGGTCAGTCAGAGCTCCGGGAACCAGTCCACGGTGAGGCGCCCCACGGCCAGGTCGACGTCTTTCACCACGTCGCCCGGCAGGTACGGCACCAGGCGCTCCCGGTCGTCGATGCTGCCGGGGCTTGCCCGCACCACGAGCACATCGTTGGCCCCGGTCTCGATCAGGTAGGCGACGCGACCGAGCAACTGCTCGCCCGCCGTTTCGCCCTCCTGGCCAAGGCACCACACCTCGAGACCCTCGAGCTGGTGCCAGTAATACTCGCCGTCCCCGAGGGGCGGCAGGGCGGCCTCGCGCACGAGGATGTCAAGGCCCCGCAGCGCTTCCGCCGCTGTGCGGTCATCGACCCCCGCGAGATGCACCAGGAGTCCGCGGCCCTGGCGGCGCCCGGCGTCGATGACCACCGGCTCCGGCCCCTCGCGCCCCCCAAGCCACCAGGCGGGGAAGTCGAGCAGGCTTTCTGCCCGGTCGGTGTACGGATGGACCCGTACCCAACCCTTGATTCCGTAGCAGCCGGTGATACGTCCGGCTGTCAGCAGGCCTTCAGGCGGCAGCGCTGTCCGCGGCGTCATCGGCCGGCTTTTCCGCGAGGAGCTTGGCGACGCGCTCGGAGAGCTGCGCGCCCTGCCCCTGCCAGTAAGCGATGCGCTCGCGGTCGATGCGCAGGCGCTCTTCCTGGCCGCGGGCGACGGGGTTGTAGAAACCCACGCGCTCGATGAAGCGGCCGTCGCGGGCGTTGCGGCGGTCGGTGACCGTCACGTGGTAGAACGGACGCTTCTTGGCGCCCGACCTGGAAAGTCGAATTGTTACCATCTGCCTGAATATCCCTTGATCGTCACGTGATCGTCGCGGTAACACCGGGTGTTCTGCCGGCGGGCCCACAGCTACTCGACAGCGCGGGCCAGCCCGCTGCCGGAAAGGTCGCGTATCATACGGAAATCACCCGCCCCTGAAAAGCCCCTCAGCCGGGATTTTTCAACACTGGCACGGTGTTAGGAAATCGCGCGCAGCGCCCGGGCCCGCGCTAGCGAAAGGGCATGCCCCCGCCGCCGGGACCGCCGGGGCCACCACCGCCCGGCCCCGTCATGCCGCCGAGGCCGCGCATCATCTTCTGCATGCCGCCGCCCTTCATCTTCTTCACCATCTTCTGCATCTGCTTGTGCTGCTTGAGCAGGCGGTTCAGATCCTGCACCTGGGTGCCGGAGCCCCGGGTGATGCGGCGCTTGCGGCTGCCCTGGATGAGGTCCGGGTTGCGCCGCTCCTTCGGGGTCATGGAATTGATCATGGCCTCCATGCGGGCGAAGAGCTTCGGATCGATCGCCTGCTGCGCCGCCTGGGCCATGTTTCCCATGCCCGGCATCTTGTCGAGCATGGCCGCCATGCCACCCATGCTGTTCATCTGCTGCAGCTGGTCGCGGAAATCCTCGAGGTCGAACTTCTTGCCCTTCTTGACCTTCTTCGCGAGTTTCTCGGCCTTCGCCTTGTCGACCTTCTGCTCGGCCTCCTCGATAAGCGACAGGATGTCGCCCATGCCGAGAATGCGCGAGGCGAGCCGGTCCGGATGGAAGGGGTCCAGCGCCGCCGTCTTCTCGCCGACGCCCAGGAACTTGATCGGCTTGCCGGTCACGGTGCGCACGGACAGCGCCGCACCGCCGCGGGTGTCGGCATCCACCTTGGTGAGTATTACGCCGGTGAGCGGCAGCGCATCACCGAAAGCCCTGGCCGTGTTCGCCGCGTCCTGGCCGGTCATGGCGTCGACCACGAACAGCGTTTCCACCGGCTCGAGTTCCCGCTCCAGCTCGGCGATCTCCGCCATCATCGCCTCGTCCACGGCCAGGCGGCCGGCGGTGTCGACGATGAGCACGTCGGCAAAGCTGATGCGCGCCTTCTCGAGCGCCGCCTGGGCGATGGCCACCGGTTTCTGCGTCTCGTCGCTGGGGAAGAAGTCCACCCCGACTTCGCCGGCGAGGGTCTCGAGCTGGCGGATGGCCGCGGGGCGGTAGACGTCCGCGCTCACCACCATCACCTTCTTCTTGTCGCGCTCCTTGAGCAGCTTTGCGAGCTTCGCCGCGGAAGTGGTCTTGCCCGCGCCCTGCAGGCCGGCGAGCAGGATGACCGCCGGCGGCCGCGTGGCGAGGTCGAGGCCCTCGTTGGCGCCGCCCATGACCTGCTCGAGCTCCGCCTGGACGATCTTCAGGAAGGCCTGGCCCGGGCTCAGGCTGGCCATGACTTCCTGGCCGAGGGCCCGCGTCTTCACGGACTCCACGAACTGCTTGACCACCGGCAGGGCGACGTCGGCCTCGAGGAGGGCCATGCGCACCTCGCGGAGCGTGCCCTGGATATTGTCCTCCGTCAGCCGGGCCTTGCCGGTAATGCTGCGCAGGCTCTGGGTGAGGCGGTCTGAAAGGCTCTCGAACATGCTTGGAATCCATGGGCACCGCGGCGGTGCTATCGCTGGCCGCGCGGCGGTGGCGGCCCCTGTCTATTGATTGTCCCGGGACAACCCGGTACAAAGGCGCGAGTATACGTGACCCGGGTTGCCGCCCCAACCTCCATGCCCATTGCCTTTATCGCTGTCGTTGCCGCCCTCCTTTACCTCGCGGCAGCCGGCCTGCAGTTGACCCACATGGCCCAGCGGCGGCAGCGCCTCTCCCGGGCGGTGCTGGCCATGGCCGTCGCGGCTCTCATCGGCCACGCCATGGTGACCTGGGACGCGCTGAATACCGACCAGGGGGTTTCCTTCGGTTTCTACCGCGCACTGTCCCTCTCGTTCCTGGCGGTGAACATCGCCTGCGTGGCCGCCCTCCTCAAGCGCCCGCTGCAGAACCTGCTGATCGGTCTCTTTCCGCTCTCTGCCCTGGCCATCGTGGTGGCGACGCTGGGCCCGGAGACGGCACACGCCCGCAGCGACCTGTCGCCGGGCATCCTGCTGCACATAGGCAGCTCCATCCTCGCCTACTCCATCCTCACGCTCGCCGCGGCCCAGGCGGCGCTGGTCGCCGTACAGGACCGGCAACTGCGCCGGCGCAACATGCACGGTATCGCCCGGTCGCTGCCACCGCTGCAGCTGATGGAGAGAATGCTCTTCGAGCTGATCTGGATCGGCGTGATCGCACTGACCGTAGCCATCGGCAGCGGGATGATCTTCATGGACAACATGTTCGCCCAGCACCTGGTGCACAAGACCATCCTCTCCATGGTCGCCTGGGTGGTCTTTTCCGTGCTGCTCTGGGGGCGCTACCAGCTCGGCTGGCGGGCGCAGACGGCGGTGCGCTTCACCCTGGCGGGCTTCGCGCTCCTCATCCTGGCGTTCTTTGGTTCGAAGCTCGTGCTCGAACTCATTCTTCACGTCGAGTAGGCCAGCGGGGCGGGTTGCCGCTACTTTCGTTTTTCTTCAAGATACTTTGTTGATGGCAACCCGGAGTCAACGTCACTCTTGAACGAGGCACCGCTGGGTCTCCTCTTCTCGGTTCTCGCTGCCCTCATCCTCCTCTCCGGTTTCTTCTCCGGTTCGGAGACGGGCATGATGTCCCTGAATCGCTACCGCCTGAAACACCTGCGCAGCCAGGACCACCGCGGCGCCCGCCGCGCGAGCACCCTGCTCGAGCGCCCGGACCGGCTCATCGGCCTGATCCTTATCGGCAACAACCTGGTGAACATCGCCGCCTCGGCCATCGCCACGGTGATCGCCATCCGCCTCTACGGCGACGCCGGCATCGTCATAGCGACCTTCCTGCTGACCCTGGTGATCCTGATCTTCGCGGAAATCACCCCGAAGACCATCGCCGCGCTGCACCCGGAGCGCGTCGCCTTCCCCGCAAGCGTGATCCTGCTGCCGCTGCTGAAGGTGCTCTACCCGCTGGTCATGGCGGTAAACACCGTGACCAACGGGCTCCTGCGCCTGCTCGGCGTGGACCCCAGCAAGGGCGGTGACGAGCATGTTTCCACGGAGGAACTGCGCACCATCGTCACGGAGGCCGGTGCGCTGATCCCGCAGCGCCACCGCGGCATGCTGGTGAACATCCTCGACCTCGAGGCGATCACCGTGGACGACATCATGGTGCCGCGCACCGAAGTCTACGGCATCGATCTCGACGATGACGACGACGCCATCCTCGCCGCCATCCAGAACAGCACGCACACGCTGCTGCCGGTATGGCGCGATGACATCAACAACGTGACCGGCGTGCTGCACCTGCGCAACGCGGGCCGCGTACTCACGGACGGCCGCCTCGACCGCGCCGCGTTCGAGCGCGAGATGGACAAGCCCTACTTCATCCCCGAGAGCACCCCCCTGCACACGCAGCTGCTCAACTTCCAGAAACAGAAACGCCGCCTGGCCATCGTCGTGGACGAGTACGGTGACGTGATGGGCCTCGTGGCCCTGGCGGACATCCTCGAGGAGATCGTCGGCGAGTTCACCTCGAACCTCTCGGACACGGACGACGAGATCTTCCCGCAGCGCGACGGCAGCTTCCTGATCACCGGCACGGCGAGCGTGCGCGACATCAACAAGGCCCTGGACTGGGAGCTGCCCACGGATGGCCCCAAGACCCTGAGCGGGCTGGTGCTGGAATACCTGGAGTCCTTCCCGGACGGCGCCGTGGGCCTCACCGTGGATCGCTACCGCCTGGAGATCCTCGAACTCGGCGGCAACATCGTGCGCACGGTGCGGGCACGCCCCGAGACCGCCTAGGCCGGCCGCGCAGGCGGCCTAGAGCAGGCGGACCGGGCTGTCGGCCTGGCGCCGCTCTTCGCAGCGGGCGAGGATGTCCTGCTTCTCCTTCGCACTGGCCATCCACCAGTCGGTGATTTCCTGGGCGCTGCGATAGCAGCCCAGGCAGATGTCATTGGCGTCCAGCGCGCACACGGAGATGCAGGGGGACGCGGGCTCGCCGAGGTCGCTCATGCCAGGGCCTCCAGGTCTTCCGAAAATCGTTTCGCGTTGCCCACGTAATGGTCCGCGTTGTGGGCGAGGGCCAGCTGCTGCTCCGGCGACAGCGTCTTCTTCACCTTCGCCGGCGAGCCGAGTACCAGGCTGCCGTCGGGAATCTCCGTGCCCTCGGTGACCAGCGCGCCGGCACCCACGAGACAGCCGCGACCGATGCGGGCCCCGTTGAGGACCACGGCGCCGATACCGATCAGGCTGCCGTCACCGACGCGGCAGCCGTGCAGCATCGCGTTGTGGCCGACGGTGACATTGGCGCCCACGTGCACCGGGTACCCCGGATCCGCGTGGATGACCGTGCCGTCCTGGATATTGCTGCCCTCGCCGATCTCGATAGCTTCCACGTCGCCGCGCAGCACGCAGGAAAACCAGACGCTGGCGTTTGCACGCAGGGTGACGCGGCCGATCACCGCCGCGTTCGGGGCGATGTAATGGCCTCCGCCTAGAAGCCGGGGCGTGCTGTCGCCGAGGCGGTACTGCATGGTCACTCTCCTCGCTGCTCAGAGCGCATCGATGTCATCGTTGGCCAGCGCCACCAGGTCCCAGGCCGGCTCCTCGTAGGGGTGCGCATCATACAGGGCGGCCACGGCCGCGCGCACCACCTGGTCGGCGCAAACCAGCTCCACGCGGTATTCCTCTACCTGCTCGATGGCCCCCTGGCTGCCGATGAAGGGCTGGCTCCCGGCCAGCGGCCGGAACTGGCCCCGGCCGGCCACCTGCCAGCAGCAGCTGTCATAGTCGCCGATGCGCCCGGCGCCGGTCGCAAACACCGCTTCCTTCACGGCCTCGAGGTGGGACGCAGGGACGTAGAAACAGAGCTTGTACACGGTCAGTCCTCCTGCGATGCGTAGTACGCGCGGGCGAAGGCCTCCAGTTCACCGCGCTCGATGGCGGCGCGGATACCCTGCATGTGGCGCTGGTAGTAGTGAATATTGTGCAGCGTATTGAGCTGAGCACCGAGAATCTCGTTGCAGCGCTCCAGGTGGTGCAGGTAGGCACGGGAGAAGTTGGCGCAGGTATAGCAGTCGCAATGCGGGTCCAGCGGCCCCGTATCGGCACGATGGCGCGCGTTGCGGATCTTGACCTGGCCGACGGAGGTAAACAGGTTGCCGTTGCGCGCGTTGCGCGTCGGCATGACGCAGTCGAACATGTCGATGCCGCGGCGCACCCCCTCGATCAGGTCTCCCGGCGTGCCCACGCCCATGAGGTAGCGCGGCGTATCGGCGGGGAGCGCCGGGCCGAGCTCCTCGAGCACGGCGAGCATCTCGGCCTTCGGCTCGCCGACGGACAGGCCGCCGATGGCGTAGCCGTCGAAGCCGGTGGCCGTCAGGCCGGCGAGGGACTCGCGGCGCAGGTCCGGGTACATGCCGCCCTGGACGATGCCGAAGAGCGCCGCGGGGCTGTCGCCGTGGGCGTCGCGGCTGCGCTGCGCCCAGCGCAGGGACAGCTGCATGGAGGCCGCGGCCTCGTCCCGGGTCGCCGGGTACGGGGTGCAGTCGTCGAAGATCATCACCACGTCGCTGCCGAGGGCCCGCTGCACCGCCATGGAGGTCTCCGGGTCGAGAAAGACCTTGTCGCCGTTTACGGGCGAGCGGAAAGAGACCCCGGCCTCGGTAATCCTGCGCATGGCGCCGAGGCTGAACACCTGGAAGCCGCCGGAGTCGGTGAGGATCGGCCCCTGCCAGCCCATGAAGTCATGCAGGTCGCCGTGCGCGGCGATGATCTCCGTCCCCGGGCGCAGCCAGAGATGAAAAGTATTGCCGAGGATGATCTCGGCACCGGTGGCGACGACATCCCGCGGCAGCATCCCCTTGACGGTGCCGTAGGTGCCGACCGGCATGAAGGCCGGTGTTTCCACCGTGCCGCGGGGAAAGTGCAGGCGCCCGCGGCGGGCTTCGCCATCGGACCCGAAGCGCTCGAAGCGCAGGTGGCAGGCCGCCCTCACCCGGCCTCCCGCGCGCCGGCGCAGGGCGTGAGGAACATGGCGTCGCCGTAGCTGAAAAAGCGGTAGCGCTCCGCCACCGCAGCTTCGTAGGCGGCGAGCACCGTCTCCCGGCCGGCGAAGGCGCTGACCAGCATGAGCAGCGTCGATTCCGGCAGGTGGAAGTTGGTCACCATGGCGTCGACGCAGCGGAAGCGGTAACCGGGGTAGATGAACAGGCGTGTGTCCCCGCGGTAAGGGGCGAACTCGCCGTTGGCCGCGGCCGTCTCCAGGCTGCGCACCGCCGTCGTACCGACCGCCACTACGCGGCCGCCACGGTTGCGGGCCGCGGCGATGGCGGCACAAGCGTCCTCGCCCACCTCGAGGTATTCGGCGTGCATCACATGGTCCTCGATCGCCTCGGCGCGCACCGGCTGAAAAGTGCCGGCGCCGACGTGGAGGGTCACCTCCGCGCGCGCGATACCGCGCTCGTCCAGCGCCGCGAACAGCGCCTCGTCGAAGTGCAGGCCGGCGGTCGGCGCCGCCACGGAGCCGTCGCGGCTCGCATACACCGTCTGGTAGCGCTCGCGGTCGGCGGCATCGTCCGCGCGCTCGATATAGGGCGGCAGGGGCATATGCCCCAGCTCGGCGAGCAGTTGCGTCACCGGCTTGCCGGGGGCGGCCACCCGGTACAGGTCGCCCTCCCGGCCGAGCACCTCGAGGCACTCGCCGCCGGGCTCGGCATCCCGGTCCGCGGCGAGGTGAATGACTGTGCCGGCCGCGGACGGTTTGCTCGCCCGCAGGTGCACGAGCGCCTCGTCGTCACCGCGCAGCCGCTCGACCAGCACCTCCACGCGCCCGCCCGTGCCCTTGCGACCCCAGAGCCGGGCCGGCAGCACGCGGGTGTTGTTGAAGACCAGGAGGTCCTCCGGCTGCAGCAGCGACGGCAGGTCCCGGAACTGCCGGTGCACAAGAGTGCCGCTTGTGCCATCGAGGCACAGCAGACGGCTCGCCGCGCGGTCCGCAAGGGGCCGTTGCGCGATGAGTTCCTCCGGCAGGTGGTAGCTGAAGTCGTCGCGTTGCATTTGCCGCGCTGCAGGGGGCGGGGCCCCGGGGCCCCGGAGCGCCGCTTACCCGGCGTCGTCTTCGGCGGACGCTTCCCCGGCCGCAGCCTCTGCGCCTTCGTCGGCAGCCGCTTCTTCTTCGGCAGCTTCCGGCTCCTCAGGCTCCGGCTGCTTCACCGCCGGTGCCGTGATCAGGCCCTCGGCCAGCAGGATGGCGACCTTCTCGTCACCGTTCACCGGCTTGCGCTCCGCATTCTCGACGGCGTAGCGGTCGTCGCGGCGCTGGTAGATGCGGTACTCGTCGGTCTTCTTGATCAGCTTCATGCCCATGGCAGTCTCCTTTCGCGTTCATGGCCCCTAGCGGGGCGTTACTCGGATCGGGCGCGAAGGATACCGGGAAAGCGCTGGGAGGTTAAGCACCGCGGCAGCCAGCCGCGCGTGTACATTGCGCCGCGGGGCCCCGTTGCTATAATCCCGCGCCTCCCCCTTCCCTGCCGGAGTGGTGGAATTGGTAGACACAGGGGACTCAAAATCCCCCGCCCGAAAGGGTTTACCGGTTCGAGTCCGGTCTCCGGTACCACTAATTCGTTTTATCCATACTTTACAGAGAGTTAAGCGTAGGCTCCCCCAACAATTCCTCCGAAAAGGGTCGCGATTTCAACCCACTGCTGCAAAACGGCCCCCTCCACCCATTACCGCCCCATAAATTCGTCGATAAGACCGATTATGGCCGAGAACTCCAATCCTGCGCGGGGCTAATACACGGGGTACGTACAGCTGGGCCGCTGCGAAAGTCGCCCTTTGGTCGGGTTTGTGTCGGGAGTGCTCGGGCTCCGGGCGGGCTAGCGCCGCCAGGAGCTCGTTCGTCTGGCCTGTGTAGAGGCCATAGCGCCGATTTTGGGCGACACAGTCAGCCAAATTGGCGAGGAGGCTAACTCAGGCGCCGCTCAAGTTTTCCCAGGTCCTTGTCGAAGCTAGCGTATCCAACGCCCTGTGCGTGAGCAGTAGCGAGAACCAGGGCGTCGACGAAGTCTACGCGACTGTCGCTGTACCACTGCAGCGCCATTCGCGCTGCAGTAGCGTCATGAGTCGCAATGCCCTTGAAAGCCAACAGCGCATCAAGACTGTCAGCGACCTCCGGACGCGGGACTTTGTAGAGCTTTTCCAGAACGTAAACGCACTCCGCGAGAACGGCTTGCGGCACAAAGAGATCACGCTCTCCGTCTACCGCCGGATCGATAATCTTTCGCGCCTTGGTAGACAGGCTTTTGTGATCATCCAGCAAGTAACGGAGGATGACGTTTGCATCAACGACGGTCATGCTTTTCCGCGACAGCGCTCGCCCACGCATCCTTCTCGGCGCTATGTTTGGCACTATCAGCATACGCGGCCAGGCGGCCAGCCATTGGGCGCACCGGCTCGATTCGCACCCCATCAGCATCAGCGACGATTCTCACAACATCACTGCCGAGTTGCTCCCTGATCTTTCGAGGAAGCGTAATCTGACCTTTGCTTGATATCTTTGCCGTGGCTTCCATTTTCTAAGAAGTAAAGCGATATTAATATTGTCGAATACTAGCAGAATGCCAGAACAAACCACAGGAGCTTGTTACATCACTTTTGCTTCCGTGGCCTTCCCCCATGCCGGCACCAGCACGGGCTGTCCCGCTCCCGGCGCTGCTTTCTTGATTTCCCTATGCAGTTTGCGAAGCGCAGCATCCGAAAGTTCTCCTGCCAGCTTCGGCATCGATGCAGCCTCCCCGAGGAGTCTCCTCGCGCTACGGCGAGTCAGGTCCAAAGGTTTTGGTGCCCCACAGGCTCCCCCATCTGTACCCGCTATAGGTGACAACAGCCGACACAGGCTTACAACAGGAAAATATCATAACCGTATGTATATATTGAGGTTTTGCAACTTGTCGCAACGCGTTACAACAGCAAATCGGGGCGGGTCTCCGGTACCAGCTGCGCCTCGACGCCGCGCCCCCTGAATTCCGGGCCCTGAAACCGTGCCGCCCCGCCCATCGCGTGCTGAACCGCGACCGCGTCAGAGGCCCGGCCAGCAACCGGGTGCCTATGCGGAAGCGCGGCACGGTTGCCGGGAACCCGCCGAAGAGCCAGGCTCTTGACGCCTTGCAGCAAACAACGGGATAAATGGGCGGGCAGGCAGGGGGAGTTGCCATGGCTCACGCGATCGTCCGACAAGGCTTCCTTCTCATCACGCTGGCGTTGATCGCGGGTCTGTTCATACCCGCGATGGCCGTCCCACGGCTCGGCTTGTCGGCGCATACGGTAGGGGTGATGGGCGGCATGCTGCTGATCGCCGTGGGCGCTGTCTGGTCGCATTTCGAGCTCAGCGAGACGCAGCGAAGATGGCTGCATACTCTCTGGCTCAGCTCAAGCTACCTGAACTGGCTCGCCTGCCTCGCGGCCGCACTCCTTGGCACGGGCAGGACAACGCCTCTCGCCTCCGCCGGTGCTGTCGGTGGCGCGCTGGAGGAGGCGCTGGTCGCGATCCTCTTCGCCACGGTAGCGCTGGTTTCCTTCAGCGCTTGCGGCCTGTCCCTCTGGGGGCTGCGGAACCCGGGCCGGTAACCGCGTTCCGCCCGCATGATCCCTTCGCTGCGAACTTCGGGCCGTGCAGGGAACGGGAAGCACCGCCTCCACGCCGGGGCCTCCCGGTTTCCCGTGATACCCTCGGGTTCCACCCACGCTGCAGCGACTCCCATCATGCTCCGCGCCCTCGCCCTGCTCCTCTTGCTCGACATGGTACTGTGCGCCTCCGCGCTGCCCGCGGCAGCGGCGGCTGCCGGGCCGGCCACGGCGGCCGATGACGCACTCCTTGCCGAGGCGCCCCGCGGCAGGCTGCCCGCGGGCGTCACGCCCCGCGCCTACCGGCTGGACCTTACCGTCGATCCCCGGCAGTCCGGTTTCGGTGGCAACGTAGCCATCGACGTGGAACTGGCGGCACCCGCCGACCGGATCTGGCTTCACGGGCAGGACCTCGTGGTCAACGAACTGACGGCCGTCACTGCCGCTGGGAACACCGTGAGGGGCAGCTATCGCGAGATGGCAGAGCCCGGCGTTTCCGTTGCCCTCTTCGAGGAAACGCTGCCGGCCGGCAAGGCCACGCTGAGAATCGCCTACGCCGGCGCCTTCGACCGTAACCTGGCGGGCCTGTTCAAGGTGGAGGAACAGGGTCGCCCCTACGTGTTGGCGAAGTCGGAATCGATCCAGGCCCGCTCCTATCTACCCGGCTTCGACGAGCCCGGCCTCAAGGCAACTTTCGATATCAGCCTGACCATCCCCCGGGGCTTCGAAGCCATCGGCAACGAACCGGTGGTCGCGCGGGAACCGGCCGGCGACGGCATGGAGCGGGTTCGCTTCGCGACCACGCGCCCCATGCCCACCTACCTCCTTTCCCTGGCCGTCGGCCCCTTCGACATCGTCGAGCGCCCGCCGCTGGCGGCAAACCCCGTGCGCAAGGACGCCGTGCCCCTGCGCGGCGTCTCCCGCGCCGGTCGCGGCGGCGCCATGAACTACGTGCTTGATGTGACTCCGCGGATGCTCGAGATCTTCGAGGAACAGCTGCGGCGCCCCTACCCTTTCCGCAAGCTCGACATCGTCGCCGCACCCCAGTGGCCCAGCGGCGCCACGGAACTGTCTGCCGCCATCACCTACCGGGAGCAGCGCATCCTGGTGGGCGACCACCCGGCGCCGGGCGCACGGCTCTCGCTCCTCGGCGTACATGCCCACGAACTCGCGCACATGTGGTTCGGCAACCTGGTCACGCCGCCCTGGTGGGACGACCTCTGGCTCAAGGAGGGCTTCGCCACCTGGGCCACGCCGCTGGTCCTCACGATTCTCGAGCCGGAGGGCGGCCACGACTTGAACGGCGCGGCCCGGGCCATCCGTGCCATGCGCCTGGACTCGCTCGCGAGCACCCGGGCGATCCGCGAGCCGATCGAAGACAACAACGATATCCGCAATGCCTACGACGCCATCACCTACGCCAAGAGCCTCGGCGTGATCCACATGGTGGACCAGTACTTCGGCCCCGACCGCTTCCGCCCGGCCCTCGGCCGCTACGTCGCCAGCTACGCCGACGGCGTCGCCGACTCGGCGGATTTCTACCGGGTCATCGGCGAGGAGACCGGTGAGCCCGGGCTGACGGAAACCTTTCGCTCCTTCGTGGAGCAGACCGGGGTACCCGTGATTGATGCCCGCGTGGAGTGTACCGGCGGTGAGGGACCGGTCGTGCACCTGCGACAATCCCGCTACCGGCCGCTCGGATCCAGGATCGATGACGCGGACAAGCTCTGGACGATCCCGGTCTGCCTGGACAGCGGCGGCCCGCGCCAGTGCCTGCTCATGCAGGGCCGGAAGGAAACGGTAGCGCTGGAAGCCGCGACCTGCCCGGAGCGGCTGCTGCCGAACGCCGGCGGCAGCGGCTACTATCGCTGGACGCTCGACAGCGAGTACTGGTGGAACGAACTGCTGGACGACCTCGACGACCCCGCCGCCCTGACCGGCGTCGAGGCCATGTCCCTCATCGACAGCGCTTTCGCGGCGTTCGAGGCGGGCGGCCTGGAGCCGCCCATGCTCCTCAACGTGGTCGGCGGATCATCCGCCGCAGGGGAGCGGCAGGTGCTGACCATGCCCCTGCCCTACCTTGCGGACTATCGCAACGCTTATTTCGACCAGCGCGCCCGCGAGGCCATCGCCATACTCGGGCGGCGCCTCTACCAGCCAGTACTGGACCGCACCGCCGGCAGCGACGACCCCGAAGAGCAGCTCCTGCACAGCGAGCTGCTCGCTTTCCTCGCGCGGGTTGCGGAAGATCCCGCCGCGCGGCGCCGGCTGGCCGGGATGGCGCACGCCTTCACGGGCTTCGGCGCAAAACGCGAGACAGGTGCGCTACCAAGCGATCTCTATGAAGCGGCGCTCGCGGTGGCGGTGCAGGACTCGGGAGCCGCCTTCGTGGATCACCTCGTGGACTTCCGACAGCAACTGGACGACCCGCTGTTCGAGGCCGCGAGCGCCACGGCGCTAGGCACGATACGCGATGCGGCACTGCTCGACCGTGTCCACGACCTGGCACTGAGTGAAGCACTCGGTCCCCGCGAGACCTTCGGGCTCATTACCGCGGCCCTCGCGGAGCCCGCGCTGCGGGACGCGCACTGGCGCTGGCTGCGGGACAACTTCAGCGCCGTGGTGAAAGCGATACCGGGTCAGTGGCGCCGGCGCACACCCCGTTTTGCAGCCCCTTTCTGCAGTGAGCGTCGCCTCGGCGAGCTTCGGGCCCTGTTTGCGACCCACGCCGACCGGGTGCCCGGGTATGAGCGGGCGCTGGCGCAGAGCGAGGAGAGCATCGCGCTGTGCATCGCGCTGGCGCCAAGGGGGAAGGCCTTCGGCGAGGCGATCGCCGCCTGGGCCGGGAACTGAATCAGGGCGCGGCGAGGACCGGTATGACGTCTTCGGCCCTGCCGGGGATCGAGCGCACGCCGGCGGGTGCGTCACCGGAAGGGTCGATGGACCAGCAGGCCCGGCGCGCCGCGCGGGAGTCCTCGACGATCCAGTCGGTAATGCCGACAGAAAAGGAGGTGCCCACGAAGAGCACGAGGTCGGCCGTGGGCAGGTAGGCCAGCACGCGCTCGAAGCCGTAGTCCGGGTGGCTTTGGTAGTGCTCGTCGAACCAGAGCACGTGGGGACGCAGCAGACCCTCGCCGCACTGCGGGCAGCGCGGCAACTGCGCGCGGGAACCGGCATCGCGGAAGGCCTCGAAGGCACTCGCCTCGAAGTCCAGGGTACCAAAGGCACCCTCCGGGCAGCGCGGCGCCGAGCAACGCACCTTGCGCGCCTTGCCGTGGATCTCCACCAGGGCGCGGGAGCCGGCACGGTGGTGCAGACCATCGATGTTCTGCGTGACCAGCAGGCTGCGTGCCCCGCGGGCCTCCAGCGCGTCCTCGAGGGCCGCGAGGGCCCGGTGCGCCGGATTCGGCTCGGCGCCGGCAACGCGGTCGAAGCGGGCCAGGTACCAGGCCCAGGCATCCGCCGGGTCCCGGCGGAAGTGGCCGAGGGTAGCCTTTTCCATGATCTCGTTTTTCCAGACGGCACCGGGATCCGAGCCGCGGAACGTGTCGATGCCGGACGCCAGGGATACCCCGGCACCGGTCACGAAGAGCACCGCCCGGGCACGGCCCAGCGCCCCCGCGAGTTCGTCGACCGCTGCCGCCGCCCCGCTCATCTCAGGCGTAGTGGGAGACGGCCGTACCGGCGAGCGCGGAGATGTTGAGCAGCCCCCGGGCGGTGATGGACGGGGTGACGATATGCACCGTGTTGTCCATGCCCATGAGGATCGGCCCGACCTCCAGCGCGCCGGCGCGCATCTTGAGGATATTGCGCACGCCGGAGGCGGCGTCGCCATTGGCAAACACGAGCACGTTGGCCGGGCCCTTGAGCCGCGAGTGCGGGAAGATGCGGCTGCGCAGTTCCGGGTCCAGGGCGGCGTCCGTGTGCATCTCCCCCTCGAAGTCGAAGTCCGGCTCGCGCAGTGAAAGCAGCTCCATGGCCGCGCGCATGCGCCGGCCGGAATCGATGTCGAGGTTGCCGAACTGGGAGTGGGAGCACAGCGCGATGTTCGGCTTGAGGCCGAAGCGGCGCACGTGGCGCGCGGCGCCGATCACCGTTTCGCAGATCTCCTCCGGCGTCGGCTCCGGGTGCACGTGCGTGTCGGCAATGAACAGCGGCTCGTCTTCCATGATCATCAGCGACAGGGCGCCCACGGCGTGACGGCCATCCCGGGCGAGCACCTGGCGAATGTAGTTGAGGTGCCAGAGGTACTGCCCGAAGGTGCCGCAGATCATGCAGTCGGCGTCGCCCAGGTGCACCATGATCGCGGCAATGGCCGTGGTGTTGGTGCGCATGATCACCCTGGCCAGGTCCGGGGTGACGCCGCGGCGCGCCATCAGCGAGAGGTAGGTCTCCCAGTAGGTGCGGTAGCGCGGGTCGTTTGCCGGGTCGACGATGTCGAAGTCCTCGCCGGGGCGCATGGTCAGGCCGGCGCGCTCGCAGCCGCGAAGGATGACCTCTGGACGGCCGATGAGGATCGGCCGGTCGGTCATCTCCTCGCTGATGGACTGGGCCGCGCGGAGCACGCGCTCGTCCTCGCCCTCGGCGAAGACGATGCGGCGCTCCGACTGCGCGGCCGCCGCGAAAACGGGCCGCATGAGCATCGCCGAACGGAACACGGAACTGTCGAGACGCGTCTTGTAGGCCTCGAAGTCCTCCACGGGGCGGGTGGCGACACCGGATTCCATCGCCGCCCGGGCTACCGCCGTGGCGACCACCCCCATGAGGCGCGGATCGAAGGGTTTCGGGATAAGGTAGTCGGGGCCGAAGACCAGCTGTTCGCCCTGGTAGGCAGCGGCCGCCTCGGCACTGGTCGTGGCGCGCGCGAGCGCTGCGATGCCGTCGATACAGGCGAGCTGCATGGCGTCGTTGATCTCGGTGGCACCCACGTCCAGCGCACCGCGGAAGATGAAGGGGAAGCAGAGAACGTTGTTCACCTGGTTCGGGTAGTCGGAGCGGCCCGTGGCGATGATGGCGTCCGGCGCCACCTCGCGGACCAGGTCCGGCATGATCTCCGGCACCGGGTTGGCCAGGGCGAAAACGATGGGACGCCCGGCCATGCGCCCGACCAGTTCGGCGTCGAGCACGCCGGGGCCGGACAGGCCCAGGAACAGGTCGGCGCCATCGATCACGTCGGCGAGGCCGCGCGCCGCCGTCGGCTGGGCAAAGGCGGCCTTCTGCGGGTTCATGTCCTCGCTGCGGCCCTCGTAAACAACGCCGTGGAGATCGACCAGCCAGATATTTTCCCGGCGAACGCCGAGCTTGAGCAGCATGTTCAGGCAGGCGATGCCCGCCGCCCCGCCGCCGGTGGAGACGACCTTGATGTCCTCGAAGCGCTTGCCGGCGATGCGCAGGGCGTTGGTCGCCGCCGCGCAGACGACGATGGCCGTGCCGTGCTGGTCGTCATGGAAGACCGGGATATTCATGCGCTCGCGGCACCGCTTCTCGACCACGAAGCAGTCCGGCGCCTTGATGTCCTCGAGATTCACCGCGCCGAAGGAAGGCTCCATGGCGCAGATGATGTCGGCGAGGCGCTCCGGGTCCGCTTCGTTGAGCTCGATGTCGAAGCAGTCGATGTTGGCGAATTTCTTGAAGAGGACCGCCTTGCCCTCCATCACGGGCTTCGAGGCGAGGGCGCCGATGTTACCGAGGCCGAGCACGGCACTGCCGTTGCTCACCACCGCCACCAGGTTCCCGCGGGCGGTGTAGTCGGCAGCCCGCTTCTCGTCGGCCCGTATTTCCAGGCAGGCCTCGGCAACGCCGGGGGAATAGGCGCGCGCCAGGTCCTGGCCGTTGGCCAGGGGCTTGGTCGCGCGGATCTCCAGCTTCCCCGGCTTGGGGTAGCGGTGGTAGCGGAGCGCCGCCTCGCGGGCGGCGTGGCGGCTCTTGTCGTCGTCCATGGCGCTTCAGTTCCGGAAGAAGTCGGTCAGTTCAAAAACATCAGTCAGTTCAAAAGACTGTCGAGTATAAAGCAAGGGAGCGGCCGGGCGTTCAACAGCCCGGTGCCCGGAGCAGGCGCCAGAGGCGCGGCAGTGCCGACCGCGGATCGCCCCGGTGCACCTCGTAGCTGGCGTGGGCCCCGGGCTCCGCGGAGCGGTCGAGCGCGAGGCTCCAGAGCGGGTCGATCTCGTTCGGCACCAGCGAGTAGCGGATATCGGCGACCCGGGCCGCGCCCGGTACGGCCAGCGCGACGTAACCGGCACTGAACCAGCGGAAGCGCGCGACGTCCCGCGCCTGCTGCGAAGCCGGGTCCAGCCAGGGCAGGTCCCTCGGGAGGTCGAGTACGGGAATCGACTCGCCGGGGCATTGCAGGGGCGCCCAGCCGGTGCGGACAGCGTCCACGAAGAAGCGCCCTTCGGCGCGGTAAATGGTCTTCCATAGCAGGATGTTGGCGAAGCTGGGCTTGGCCTCGACCCGTCCCGGCGCATGACCGCGCTCCCGGGCCAGGGCCTCGCCCAGCGCGCGGGCCTCCTCGCGCTGGAAGAGCCCGAGGCCGAGGTAGGCGAGCGCCCAGCACAGGCCGGCGGCCGCGAGGGCCCGGCGCCCGGTCACGGCCGCAAGGAGGACCGCCAGCGCCAGTGGCAGGGAGAACAGCGGGTCGATGATGGAGACCACGTTCCAGGCAATCCGCACATCGGAAAAGGGCCAGAACAGCTGCGTGCCATAGGTGGTGCAGGCGTCGAGGGGCGCGTGGGTGGCGTAGCCGAGGGTACAGCAAAGCCAGGTCGTCAGCGGGGAGAGACCGCGGCGGCGGCCGATGAGCGGATGCAGCAGGAGGGCACAGGCAGCGCCACCGAAGGGGATGATCACCAGGGAATGGGTGAACTGGCGGTGGTACTCGAGGAACAGGAGCGGATCCTCGCTGGAGCGGACCAGCACGTCGAGGTCCGGCGTCATCGCGGCGAGGAAGCCCAGCAGCCCGGCCGTTGCAGCGCCGGCGCGGCGCTGCGCGGCCTGCGGCAGGGCCGCGCCGGCGAGTCCCTGGGTCAGCGGATCCATCTGCGCTCCTCTGCGGGCGGTACAACGGGCCGCGCCGGCCCACGGGGGCCGCCATTGTAGTCGAGGGCGGCCACCGCTGGACAGCCGCTTCAAAACCCGCAGAATGCGCAGTTTTCGCGGCCGGAGCTACCCATGCGCGCCCTTCCGATCACTGTCTCCCTCGCCTTCCTCCTGTCCCTGGTCCTCGCCGCCGCCACGCAGGCGGGACCCGCCGATGCCACCCGCGCCCTGCACGACTGGCTCGACGGGCAGTACGAGGAGGAACTGGCCCTGTCGCCGGAGTCGCTGACGCGGCTCGGGCGCAAGGAACGCTACGGCGAGCTCGATGATTACAGCGCCGCGGCGGAAGACCGGTACCTGCAGTGGTTCCGGGACAGCGTCGAGAGCATGCAGGCGCGCTTCGACCGCGACGCCCTGAGCGCGGAAGGCCAGCTCTCCTGGGATCTGTGGCAGTGGCGCCTTCAGCGCCTGGAGGAAGAACTTGCCTACAGCGACCACGACTATGTGTTCACCCAGATCAGCGCCCCGCAGGCCGACCTGCCTCAGCTCATGATCAACTACCACGCGGTGGACACGCGCGCCGACATGGACGCCTACGTGCAGCGGCTGCGCGCCATCGGCCCGGCGCTCCGGCAACTCCTTGCCCGGGCAGAGGCCGCGGCGGCCCGCGGCATCCGCCCGCCCCGCTTCGCCTATGACAGTGTCATCACACAGGCCAGGGATGTCATCAGCGGCCATCCCTTCGATGACAGCGGCGACCCCTCGGCACTCTGGGCCGACGCGGACGGCAAGATCGAGGCCCTGGCCCAGGCCGGGGTCATCAGCGCAGCCGAGGCGGTGGACCTGCGCGCCGAGGCCCTCGCGGCCCTGCGCGGCCCGCTCAGTGCCGGCTACCGGGCCGTCATCGCCTGGCTGGAAGAGGACCGTGCGAATGCCAGGGCAGCGGCGGAGGGTGTGCATGCGCTGCCGGACGGCGAGGCCTGGTACGCGCAACGGCTTCGCTACAACACGACTACGAACCTCTCCGCGGCGGAGATCCACGCGCTGGGTCTTTCGGAGGTAGCACGCATCCAGGGGGCGATGCGCGACATCATGCGGAAAGTGGGTTTCGAGGGCAGCCTGCAGGACTTCTTCCGCTTCGTGCGCGAGGCGGACCGCTTCTACTACGCCGACACGGCCGCCGGCCGCCGCGCCTACATCGAGGAAACGCAGCACTACCTCGAGCTCATCGAGGCGCGCCTGCCGGACCTCTTCGGCACGCTGCCGGCCATGCCGCTGGTGGTCAAGCGGGTCGAGGCCTTCCGCGAGGAGGACGGCGGGGCCGCCTTCTACGAGGAGGGCACGCCGGACGGCAGCCGTCCCGGCGTCTACTACATGCATCTCTCGGACATGCGCGCCATGAACCGCACGGACCTGCAGACCACGGCCTACCACGAGGGCAACCCGGGCCACCACATGCAGATCGCCCTCGCTCTCGAGAACGAGGGACTGCCGCAATTCCGTCGTAACGAGTGGTACTCCGCCTACGGCGAGGGCTGGGCCCTCTATGCGGAGCAGGTCGCGGCAGAGCTCGGGCTCTTCTCCGACCCCTACTATGACTTCGGCCGGCTGAACTCCGAGCTCTTCCGCGCCATCCGCCTGGTGGTCGATACGGGACTGCACAGCAAGGGGTGGAGTGAAGAGCGCGCGGTCCGGTACATGCTCGACAACTCTGCCATCCCCGCGCCGAAGGTGCGCTCGGAGATCCGCCGCTACCTGGTGTGGCCGGGGCAGGCCACCTCCTACAAGGTCGGCATGCTCAAGCTCCTCGAACTGCGCGAGCGCGCCCGCGACACCCTGGGTGATCGCTTCGACCTGCGCGCCTGGCACGACCTGGTGCTCACAGGCGGCGCCCTGCCCCTGGAGCTGCTGGCGCGGCGGGTGGAGGCCTGGATCACGGCCGAGAACGGGGAAGCCAGCGAAGACAGCCGGTGATAGGCTATCGGCGTCCGAGGAAGGAGACTGCCCCATGAGCCACCCGCTTCGTCTGGCCCGCCGGCTCGCCCCCGCCTGCGCCCTCGTCCTGGCTGCCTGCCAGGGCGCCCCCCCCGCTGACAACGGCTACCGTGCGGAGCTGATCCGCACCAGCCACGGCGTCGCCCACATCACCGCCGACGACTTCGGCAGCCTGGGCTATGGTGAGGGCTATGCGGCGGCGGAGGACCACGGCTGCCTGATCGCCCGCGGGCTGGTCCAGGCGCGCGGGGAGCTCGCCCGCTATTTCGGGCCCGGCGACGGCCAGCGCAACGTGGTGGCCGACAGCGTTGTTCGCGCCCTGGGCGTTCCGGCCCAGGCGCGGGCCGCCTTCGCCGCGGAAGACAGCACCAACCGGGAATGGCTCACCGGCTATACCGCCGGTTACAACCGCTACCTGCGCGAACAGGGCGATGATGCCCCGGGCAGTTGGTGCGCGGGAGCGGCCTGGGTACGCACCGCCGTGCCGGAGGATTTCATGGCGCGGATGGTCCTGCTGGCGCAGACGCTGCCGCGCATGGCCGGCGCCCTCGCCGCCGCGCAGCCGCCGGAAACGGGCAGCAGCGCGTCGATCGAGCCGGCGCTGGTCCGCGAGGCGGTAGCTGCCATGCGCCTCGACGGCCTCGGCTCCAATGCCTGGGCCCTTGGCAGCGAACGGACGGAGAACGGGCGCGGCCTGTTGCTGGCCAACCCCCACTACCCCTGGTACGGCGGCAACCGGTTCTGGGAGAAGCACCTGACCATCCCGGGGACCCTCGACGTGTACGGCGCCCACCTCCTCGGCGCGCCCGGCGTGGCCATCGGCTTCAACCGCGGCGTCGCCTGGTCGCACACGGTGTCGGACAGCGAGCGCGTGGTGCTCTACCAGCTGGACCTGGTACCCGGAGAACCGACCCGCTACTTTCTCGACGGCGAGCCACGGTCCATGGTTTCGCGCACCGTCACCGTGCCCGTGCTTGGCGAGGACGGCACCCTGGCGGACGTCGAGCGCAGGCTATGGTTCAGCCACCTCGGCCCGGTCCTCACCATGCCCGGCATGCCCTGGACCGAAAGCGTCGCGTTCACTGCCCGGGACGCCAACGCCGCTAACACGCACCTCCTGTCCCAGTGGCGCGCCATGAACCTGGCCACCGACCTCGACGCGTTCATCGAGGCGCACCGGCGCTGGAACGCCATGCCCTGGGTGAACACGATGGCGGCGAGCGCCGACGGTCGCGCCCTCTACCTCGACAACTCCACCGTGGGGAACCTGAGCGAGGAGGCCATCGACCTCTGGCAGGAGCGCCTGGCCAGCGACCCGCGCACAGCCAACCTCTACGCCGAACGCGGCATGATCCTGCTCGACGGCAGCGACAGCCGCTTCGCCTGGGTGGAGGTGCCCGGGACACCGGTGCCCGGCACCGTCCCCTTCGAGCAGCGGCCCCGCCTCGAACGCCGCGACTACATCTTCAATGCCAACGACAGCTACTGGCTCACGCAGCCGGCGGCGCCGCTTACCGGCTACTCGCCTCTCTACGGCCCGGAGGCCACGGCGCGCAGCCTGCGCACGCGCATGAACGTGCAGCTGCTCGACCCGGACAGCCCCTACGGCTACGCCGGCGATGACGGCCGCTTCAACCGCCGGGAGGTCCGGGAAGCGCTGTTCTCCAACCGCAGCCTGGCCGCCGAGCTGCTCAAGGACCGGCTCCTGGATGCCTGCCGCGCAGCGACCGTGGTGAGCATCGATGGCGAGGAGCGCGACCTTCGCCCCGCCTGTGACGCCATCGCCGCCTTCAATGGGCATTTCGACGAGGACAGCCGCGGAGCGATTCTCTTCCGCGAGTGGCTGACGCGCTACGACTACGCCGAACACTTCGATGCCGGCAGTCTCTTCGCCGAGCCTTTCGACGCGGCGCGCCCGGTGGCCACGCCGGCCGGCCTCGCCGACGAGGCGCTGGCCCTCGAGCATCTCGCGGCCGCCGTGAACGTACTCGAAGCCGCAGGGCTGCCCCTGGATGCGCCGCTCGGGGCGGCGCAGGCGGCCTACCGCGCGGACCGCCGCATCCCCGTCCATGGCGGCAACCGCTACGAGGGCGTCGCCAATCTGCAGGTCTCCGCGAAGCCCGGCGAGCCGATGCTTCCCGGCGATCTCGACCATCCCAACGGCGGCCTCGACACCACGCCGGTGGCCGACTCGCGCCTGCTGACGGCCTCGGGCTATCCCATCGTGCACGGCAGCAGTTTCATCCTCACGCTCGCCTTTGAGGAGGACGGGCCGGCGGGAGAGGCGCTGCTGACCTACAGCCAGTCGGGCGACCCCGCGTCGCCCTGGTTCAGTGACCAGACGGAGCTGTACCGGCAGAAGCGCTGGCGGCCGGTGCTCTTCGAGCGCGAAGCCGTAGAGGCCGACAGCCAGTCGCGCAGGGTGCTCCGGGGGCCGCGGGAATAACGGCGTGAAGATTCTCGTCACCGGCATCGCCGGTTTCATCGGCTTCCACGTTGCCCGCGCCCTGCTGGCGCGGGGCGACCGCGTGATCGGTGTCGACAACCTGAACGACTACTACGATGTACAGCTCAAACGCGACCGGCTGGCGGCACTGAACCCGGGGGCGGGGGAACAGCTCGAGACGGTGGAGCTGGATATCGCCGACGCGGCGGCGCTGCGCTCGCTGGTGGCGGACGAAGGGCCGGACGCGGTAATCCACCTCGCCGCGCAGGCCGGCGTGCGCTATTCGCTCGAAAACCCACACGCCTACACGCACAGCAATATCAACGGATTTCTTTCCGTGCTCGAGGCCTGCCGTCATCATCCGGTCAAACACCTCGTGTACGCTTCGTCGAGCTCGGTCTACGGCCTCAACGCCCACCTGCCCTTCTCCGTGCACGACAACGTCGATCACCCGGTATCGCTCTATGCAGCCACCAAGAAGGCCAACGAACTCATGGCCCACAGCTATGCCCATCTCTACGGCATACCCACGACCGGACTGCGCTTCTTCACCGTCTACGGTCCCTGGGGCCGGCCCGACATGGCCTACTTCCTGTTCACCCGGGCCATTCTCGAGGGCAGCCCGATCAAGGTCTTCAACGGCGGTGAGATGGCGCGGGACTTTACCTATGTCGACGATATCGTCGAGGGCGTGGTGCGCGTGCTGGACCGCCCGGCCACCGCCGATCCCGACTGGTCCGCCGCGGCACCCGACCCCGGGCGCAGCTGCGCGCCCTACCGGGTCTTCAACATCGGCAACAATAGACCCGTCCGCCTCCTCGACTTCATCGAGACGATCGAGGCCGCGCTGGGTCGCGAGGCCGTGAAGGATTTCCAGCCCATGCAGCCCGGTGACGTGACCGCCACCTGCGCCGACATCGACGCCCTGGGCGCCTGGACCGGCTACCAGCCATCGACACCCCTGGCCGACGGCCTCTCGCACTTCGTCGCCTGGTACCGGGACTACTACGGACAGCCAGAGGACAGTAATACGCCATGAACGTCGTCATGATCGGTGCCGGCTACGTCGGCCTCGTCAGCGGTGCCTGTTTCGCGGAGTTCGGCGCCCGCGTCACCTGCGTGGACAAGTCGCCGGAGCGGATCGCCGCCCTGGAGCGCGGCGAGATACCCATTTACGAGCCCGGGCTGGGCGACCTGGTCGCCCGCAACATCGCGGGTGGCCGGCTTCACTTCAGCGGCGAGCTGGCCGGCCCGGTGGCAGAGGCGGACCTGGTGTTCATCGCCGTCGGCACGCCGGCACGCCGCGGCGACGGCCACGCGGACCTGCAGTACGTCTACGCCGCCGCCACCGAGCTCGCGGCTCACCTCGACGGCTACACGGTGATCATCGACAAGTCGACGGTACCCGTGGGCACCGCGCGGGAAGTACAGAGGCTGGTGCGCAAGGCCAACCCCGCGGCAGACTTCGACGTCGCCTCGAATCCCGAGTTCCTGCGCGAGGGCTCGGCCATCGGCGATTTCCTGCGCCCGGACCGGGTGGTGCTCGGAGTGGAGTCGGCGCGCGCCGAGGCGCTGCTGCGCGAGCTGTACCGGCCGCTGAACCTGATCGAGGCGCCGATCCTGGTCACGGACCTCGAGAGTGCCGAGCTCATCAAGTACGCCGCCAACGCCTTCCTCGCCACGAAGATCAGCTTCATCAACGAGATCAGCCAGCTCTGCGAGGCCACCGGCGCCGACGTGAACCTTGTCGCCAAGGGCATGGGCATGGACAGGCGCATCGGCCCGAAATTTCTCCACGCCGGGCCCGGTTATGGCGGTTCCTGCTTTCCCAAGGACACGCTCGCCCTGATCCGCATCGCCCAGGAGCACGGCGTTTCGAGCCGGATCGTGGAAGCGACGGTGGAGGTCAACGCCTCGCAGAAGGCGCGCATGGTCGCGAAGATACGCAGGGCCCTGGGCGGCAGCGAGGCCGACAAGCATATCGCCGTGCTCGGCCTGACCTTCAAGCCGGAAACCGATGACATGCGCGAAGCGCCGTCGCTGGCCATCCTCCCCGCGCTCGTGGACAAGGGCGCAAAGGTCGTCGCCCATGACCCGGAAGGCCTGGAGGAGGCGCGCGGCCTGCTGCCGGCTGCCGTGTCCTACGCCGGGACCATCGAGGAGGCTCTGACGGGCGCCGATGCCCTCGTGTTGCTGACCGAGTGGAACGAGTATCGGGGCCTGGACCTGGCTGACGTTCGCGCTCGCATGCGCGGGAACGTCTTCCTGGACCTGCGCAACGTCTACGAGCGCGAGCCCCTGGAAGCGGCGGGCTTTGCCTACACGGCCGTGGGCCGCTAGCAGCCGAGAAGCTCTCCGAGCTGCCGCTGCATACGCGCCAGGTCCGCCGGCGTGGACAGCCGGTGGTCTCCCCCCTTGACCAGGATGAGCGCCACATCGCCTTCCAGCGCCTCGAGGAGCGCCAGCGACTCACCCGGGGGCACACTCGCATCGGCGGTGCCGTGGATGATGCGGACGGGAACCGGCAGCGAGAGCCGCGACCCGTCGAGCAGGCAGTGCGCGCGCCCCTCGCGGAGCAGCGCTTCGCCGATCACATAGGGGCGCTCACCCGGATACTCGCTCGGCAGCTCGCAGGCACCCTCCGCGGCGAGCTGAGCCAGCCGCTCCCTGCCCAGCTGCCCGGGCAGCAGCCGCTCGGTGAAATCCGCTGCCGGCGCGAGCAGCAGGACGCCCGCGCAGCGCTCGGGCCGCCGCCGGGCGAGCAGTAGCGCCAGCCAGCCACCGAGAGATGATCCCACGAGCACCTGCGGTCCTTCGGCTACCGTGTCCAGCACCCGCGTGGCATCGTCCAGCCAGCCGCCGATGGTCCCGGCCACCAGCCGGCCGCCGGACTCGCCGTGGCCCCGGTAATCGAAGCGCGTGAAGGCGCGCCCCCGGTCGGCGCACCAGCGATCGAGGGCCGTGGCCTTGTTGCCCCGCATGTCGGAGTTGAAACCACCGAGGAACAGGACGCCGGGGCTACCACCGCGTCGCCGGCGAAAGGCGAGGGCCGCCCCATCGACGGCACTGAGAAATTGCGCGGGCTGCATCGGTTCCTCCTCCGCTGCCATGTACCGTTCTCCTTTCTGCGTTACCCGGTGGTCTGCTTATTGCCCAAGGGTCTGCTGGACGCTCGCAAAGCACCATGCTACTTTCAACGCAACCTGATACAAGGCACCCAAACGCTGAAACAAGGCAGCCACCAACTGCCGGCGAAGTGCCCCCCGGGAATTCGTGCAGGGACCACGAGGGGGTAAGCGCTCGCCGCGGCAGTAACACACTGTAACCGCAGTACCCTGAAAAACTGTTCCCGGGAATCGGGGGTAACAATGAGACACACCAACGCGCCCCGGCGCCGCACCAGGCCCGCCCAGGCCGCCGGCCGATGAGCTTGTCGATCTCCGGCAAGATCAACCTGCTGATTACGGCACTGGCGGTAACGGCCGGCGTCTGCCTCGTCCTCTTCATCGGCCAGCGCGAGTACGCCTACCAGCGTGACCAGCTGGTACTGCATGCGTCCACAGCAGTGTCGGGCCAGCCACACCTGCAGCTCACGCTCTACTTCCGCGAGCCGGCGGAGCTCGACAGTGCCCTCGAGCAATTCCTCGGCCTGTCGCCGGCGGTGCGCCACGCGGTGCTGCGGGACAGCGTCGGCGATGTGATCGCCCGGGCGGACCGGCCCTGGGCGGCGGACGCCATGCTGCCGCGGTTCAGCGATGCCCGCGCCGATCGCTCCCCGCTCGAGCAATCACTCTTCACCTATCACAGCCGGCTGGCCCCGCCAGGCTTCGATGCGGTCGCTGCCGTCACCGATGGCGAGACGGTCACCGAACTGATGCTGCCGATCACCTCCCTGGTGAACCCGACCGTGCCGGGCCTGTCCCGGGAGGATTTTGCCTTGACCCTGGCCAATCCTGACCGGGTAAACAGTATCTTTGTCAGCGGTTACATCGAGCTCGGGATCAGCAGCCTCATGCTGGTGGCGCAAACGGTGCCGGCCGTGACGCTGTCGGCAAGCTTCGGCCTGGCCGTCGTGCTGCTCTGTGCCCTCATCGCCCGCTTTACCACGCGTCGCATCACCCGCCCGCTCGGGGAGCTGGCGGCGGTCGCCGATGACATCGCCGCGGGCAAGCAGGCCAGGATGCTGAAGATTCGCGGCAGCGGCGAGATCAGCGATATCGCCAATGTCCTCAATACGGTCATCGCGGGCATGGAGGGCGAGAAGCAGCGCATGCACACGGATCGGCGGCTGCTGGCCATGAAAGTGGACGAACGCGATGCGCAGCTGACCGAGCGGCAGCAGGAACTGGACCGGGCAGTGAAACGGGTGAGCGAGACCCGGGACCGCTTGCGGCACCTGGCCTACTTCGACACCTTGACCTCCCTGCCCAACCGGCGCCTGTTCACCGAGCAGCTGTCGCTGCTCCTCAAGCTCGCCGCGCGCAACAAGGAACAGGTGGGCCTGATGCTGCTCGACCTCGACAACTTCAAGCGCGTGAACGATTCCCTGGGCCACCAGGCCGGAGACAAGCTGCTGCGGGAGGTGGGCGACCGGCTGGCGAGCAGCGTCCGCGAATCGGATGTCATCCATCGCAACGCCGACGAGGAGGCGCGCATGGACCTGTCCCGCATGGGGGGGGACGAATTCACCGTCGTCCTCAACCAGCTGGACCATGCCGAAGGCGCAAGCCGCGTAGCCGCGCGCCTCGCCCAGGCCATCGCGCGCCCCTTTTCGCTGCACGGCCAGGAGATCATCATCACGTGCTCCATCGGCATCGCCCTGGCGCCGGACCATGCGGAGGACGTGGAAGGCCTCCTGCGCGCAGCAGACACCGCCATGTTCAATGCCAAGAAGCAGGGGCGGAACCGCTACCTGTTCTATCGTGAGGACATGGAGGGGGCGAACCTCGAGCGCCTGAAGCTGGAAACGGAGTTGCGCAAGGCTCCGGAGCGCGACCAGCTGCTGCTCCATTACCAGCCGCAGGTGGACTCCCGTAGCGGCGAAGTCATCGGCGCCGAGTCCCTCGTGCGCTGGCAGCACCCCGAGTTCGGCATGGTCCCGCCCTTCCAATGGATCGATCTGGCCGAGGAGCTCGGCATCATCAACGAGATCGGAGAATGGGTCCTGCGCCGCGCCTGCACGGACCTGATGGCCCTGCGCCAGGAAGGGCTCGCCCTGCCCAGGGTCTCAGTGAATGTGTCGGCGCTTCAGTTCACCGACGGCTTCGTTGACCTCGTTGCCTTGATCCTCGAGGAAACCTCCCTGCCGCCGGAGGCGCTCGAAATCGAATTGACCGAGGGCATCATGATCGGCAGCCAGGACGGAGCGGTACGGATCGTCGAGGACCTGAAGGCCCTGGGCGTGCGCGTCTCCATCGATGATTTCGGCACCGGCTATTCGTCCCTCAGCTACCTCACCCGGCTGCCCCTCGACGAGTTGAAGATCGACCGCAGCTTCGTCCTCGGTCTCGCCCGGGGCGAGCGCAATGCCGAGCTGGTCCGCGGGATCATCGCCATGGCGAAGAGCCTGCACCTGGAACTCGTCGTCGAAGGGGTGGAAGACCCGGAAGAGCTCGCCTTTTTCCAGCGCGAGGGCGCCGATGTGATCCAGGGCTATCTGTTCAGCGCACCGGTGCCGCTGGAGAAGCTGCGCGCCCTGCTGGAGCCGGCCTACTTCGAGCGACAGATCGACCGCCTGACGCGCAAGCTCGCCAGCAGCGACCTTCAGCTCGAGCAGGCCTGAGGCGGCCGGCGACTACTGCTGCTGACCGCCCTGCGCCTGGCGCTGCTTCAGCGCCTGGATCTGCGTGAGGTTCTGCTTGTAGGCATCCGCGAGCTTCTCAATGCCCGATTCGGTCAGGCCACCCTCGTTCCCCGCCACGCTGTAGATCGCGTGAACGGCCGATGCCGACATGAGGGACCAGGAGACGACGTTGATCCCGATGCCCTCGTCCTTCATGGTGTTGGCGAGTTCGATAAAGCGTTCCATGCACGCCTGGTGCTGCTCGTGCTTGTCTTCGACCATGGGTTCCGTCTCCGTGGCATTTGTGAGGGCCGGAGTTTACCATTGTCTCCGCGCGGCTACCGGCCGCTTCGGCGAGACGCCGTCCCCGGCGCCCCGCTCTTCGGCTGAAGGAACCGACGCCCGCATGCCCACGCTTCGACGCCTCTCCCTGCTCGCGCTTGCCGTGCTCGCCACCGGAGCGGCGGCGCAGGAGGGAAAGGAACGCGCGCGGGAGTGGCACGGCGAGGTCGGTATTGGCGCCGAGTACGACACCAATGTCTCCGTGGACGAGGTGGACGTGACCTCCGGGGAGGCCGACTCCGCCTGGCTCGTGGATTTCGAACTCGGTCTCAACCAGCCCCTGGGCAAGCACAGTGACCTGAACCTCAACTACGACTTCAGCCAGGCAGGCTACGAACGCTTTTCCCGCGTCGACCGACAGACCCACATCCTGGGTGCGGACATCGGCACCGATCTGGGCAAGGCGAACACCGGCGTGTCCGCCTACTACATTAATTCGCGCCTCGATGGCGAGCCCTTTCTCGAGTACCTGCGCGTGTCGCCGTCGCTCTCCGGTTTCCTCGCCAGGAAGTGGTTTGCACGGGGCGCCTATGTCTACTCCGAGCGCACCATCGATGACCGCGCTGACCGGGATGCCACGACGCACTCGGGCGAGGTCGACCTCTACTACTTCCACCGCGGCCTTCGCAGCTATTTCAACTTCGGCTACCGCTACCGGGATGAGGACGCGACGGCTGCCCGCTTCGATTTCCGCTCCCACGGCCTGAAGCTGCGCTACATACGCCGCTTCGATCTTTTCGAGCGCCAGGCCAAGGTGGAACTCGCCTGGCGCTTCGAGGCCCGGCGCTACCTTTCGCCGACCCCGAGTATCGGCGAGGACCGGGAGGACGATCGATCACGCTGGAAACTCGACCTGGAAGTACCGCTGACACCTCGCCTCGCGCTCCAGACCTATGCCAGCTACGGGGACTACGATTCGAACCTTCCGCGGGCGGACTTCACCCAGACGATCGTCGGCGCGCGCCTTCGCTACGGCTGGTAGCTCAGTTCGCGGCGAGCGTCAGCAGCCCGTAGCCGTAGATGTCATCGCGCCCCGGGGGGCCCAGGTCGAGAGCGCTCCGATAGAGCAGGTCAATGATGTTTTCCGCCGGCTGGAGCTGGCGCAGGCGCGCCGCTGCGGTGACCGCAAAGGGCACCGCGAAGGAGGTGCCCGAGGATGCCGCGTACCCGCCGCCGGGGCGCGCGTGGCGCAGGTCGACCCCCGGCGCCGCGAGCGCCAGGTAGTCGCCCCGGTTGGCGAGGCGGAAGACGCGCTTGCCGGCATCGACGGCGGTGACGGCCACTACCGACCCGTACGCTGCCGGGTACATGGGCCTGGCCATCGGGCCGCCGTTGCCCGCGGCGGCCATGATCACCACGTCCTCACCGGCCGCCCGCTCGAGCGCCGCTTCCAGGAGCCTGTTCGGCGGGCCGGCGAGGCTGATGTTGATGACGTCCACGCCCGAGGACATGAGCCAGTCCACCGCGCGGATCAGGCTCACGGTGCTGGCAATTTCACCCTGGTCCCGGTCCAGTTCGAACACGGACGCCGCGTAGACCTCGGCCTTCGGCGCGAGGCCCAGGTAGTCCTCGGCGTTACCGGCAATGATGGACGCGATCGCCGTACCGTGCTCCGCGGGCATCTTTGCCCCGGGCCGCGCGAAGGAGCGGGTGCTGATACGCGAGTGGGCCAGGGCCGGGTGACTCAGGTCGACATCGCTGTCGATCATGCCGACACGCAACGCCAGGCTGTCGAGGTCTGCGGGCGGCGGCATGGCCGTCCGCGGCAGGACGCCGCTGCCCTCGGCTACGAGCGGGGCACCGGCAGTATAGATGTGATTGAGATCCACCTCGGCCCGGTCCTTGCCCACGACGTCGAGGACCCCCTGGCGTACCTCCGTGATATCGAAGCTCGAAGGCGCCGCGACTTCGGCAAGGCGCAGGCCCAGGCCCGGCAGTTCGGTGACCGTGTCGAAGAGGTAACCCTGCTCGTCCAGTTCCTCGAAGACCGCAGGCTCGGCCATGACCAGCCACTGTTCCTTGAGGATACGGTCCTCGTTGACTTCGAGGTGACTCTCGAGGTCCTCGACGATCTCGTCGATTTCCGTCTCGAGGCGTTCTTCGATGGCGGCGACCACCTGGGCCTCCACGTCCTCCTCGACGGCGCTTTCCACGGCGTTCTCGACGCCCGCTTCCACGTCGTCCTCGACGCTGGCAGCGACAGACTCCTCTACCGACGCCTCCACCGATTCCTCGACGCTGGCGGCGACGGATTCCTCCACCGACGCTTCCACCGATTCCTCGACGCTGGCGGCGACGGATTCCTCCACCGACGCTTCCACCGTTTCGGCAACGCTCTCCTCGACCGACTCCTCCACGGATTCTTCCACCGATGCCTCGACGGACTCCTCTACGGTGGCGGCTACCTCCTCCTCCACCGACTCCTCGACACTCTCCTCGACGGAGGCCTCAACGGTTTCCTCGACGGTTGCGGCCACCTCTTCCTCGACTGACTCCTCGACGGTCTCGGCCACGCTTTCCTCGATGGTTTCCTCGACCGTGTCATCCACCGACTGCTCGATGGTCTCCTCGATATCTTCCTCGATGTTCTCCTGGATATTCTGCTCGGTGACCTGCTCGACCTGGTCCTCGACCGCGTCCGCAACCTCTTCCTCGACAGCGTCCTCGACAGTCTCCTCGACGACCTCTTCTACCTGTTCCTCGACGTCATCCTCGATCTCCTCCTCAACCGGGTCGGGCCCGAGGTAGCCGCCCACGGGCAGCTGCGCCCGCGCGGAAACCGGTGTCAGTACAAGGAGCAACGCCAGGGCCAGCGCCAGCGCCGGGACAAGGGCTCGCGCTGACGGACGTACTGGGTTGAAGAAACGTTCCGGGTATCGATCCATGGTATGCACCTGCGGCGAGGTGAGGCCGCTCGGGCCGGGTATCCGCTACGTTGACGGACCGGGGGCAGATAAATTCCAGCCGGTGGAATAAACTGGCGCACCCGATCGTCGTCAGAGTGTAGCAGGGAAAGCATGTCGTCGCTCAACGCCAGGCAGCGCAATGATCTGATGGCCGAACTGCAGGGTCTCCGGCGCTTCTGCCTGTCGCTGACCGGCGCAGTGGCCGACGCGGACGACCTCCTGCAGGCAACGGTGGAGCGCATGCTGGAGAAAGGCATGCCGGAGGACGCCCACATGGCCAAGTGGGTCTACCGGGTCTGCAAGAACATCTGGATCGATGAAATACGCTCCAGGGAGGTCCGGCAGCGCTACACGCCGGCCGTGCAGGCGGGCACCGATGACACCGTGCCCTCTGCGGAAGTCCAGGCCGGCGGCGAGCGCAACCTGCGCGCCGTGAACGAAGCCTTGGGCCGGTTGCCGGACGAGCAGCGCCTGGCGCTGATGCTGGTGACGATCGACGGCAAGAGCTACGCCGAAGCGGCGGAGATCCTGCAGGTGCCCGTGGGAACGATCATGAGCCGGATCGCCCGGGCGCGGAAGAATTTGTTGACGGACAGCGCCCTGAGGGACCTATGACACCTCGCTGGGCATGACGGGATTGAGACGATGACAGACCGGGACTTCGAACTGCTGTCGCAGTACCTCGATGACGAGCTCGACAGCGCAGCACGCGCCGCCCTGGAGCAACGCCTGGCTGCGGAACCCGAGCTCGCCGACCTCCTCGCGCGCCTGCGCCGCCTCGACGGGCAGATCGCAGCCAGCGTCTGCGCCTCCGCCACGGACAGCGTCCCCGAACACGTCGCCGACCTGCTGCGCGAGGACGACAAGGTCGTACCGCTGTGCGCCCCGCTGCGCCGGGCCGCCTGGCCGGCGGCCCTCGCTGCCTCGGTCATCGCCGCCACCGCCCTGCTGCTGGTCCCCGGTGAGGACGGCCAACAGCCCCTGACCGGCAGCGACACGCTGCTCGCCGGCGCGCTGGAATCGGAGCCGTCACGTGCGGAAGGCTGGGTCATGCTGGCCGACGGCCGGGCCCTGCAGCCGGTGCTCACCTTCCCCAGCCGCGACGGCAGCTGGTGCCGGGAGTTCCTGCTCCGCGACGACAACCAGGACTGGCGCGGCGTCGCCTGCCGGGACGCGGGGAACTGGCAGACCCAGGTTGTCGCCCGGGAGACCTTCCTCGCCGCAGAGGAGGTCTACCGCCCCGCCGGTGCCGGTGACAACGACAAGGTTGCCGGCTTCATCACGCGCAACGCCGCCGATATCGCCCTGGGCGCCCGCGAGGAGCGGGCGCTCATCGCCAGCGACTGGCAGGACGCCCGCTAGCACCCGGCGCGGAACCAGTAGCCGCCCGCTTAGCAAAGATTCCCTACTCACCCCGGAATCGTGCGGTTGCCGCAGGTAGCTCTGTAGCTTGATCGGAAAGAAACGCGGGGCCCGCGGGCCCCGAGGACCGCGGACAGGAGCGCTAGCAAAAACTGCCCGGCGGTTCCCGCTGCCCGCAGCACCTTGACGCGTGCCGACGACCCATGTCGCCGCCGGACACACCGCGCGCGAGCAGCCTTGAGAGGATGAGGAGCACGCCCACCGCCCCGGAACGACCCTATGCTGGGACTATCCCGGACCCAATGGCTGGAAGGCGCTCCCTCATGAGGGTTTCACTCCACCCTTGTCTTGATGACGGGCAGCCGGGCGTCTTATTCCAGCAGCGGCAAAATTCCTGGTCGGGCCCGGCTTCCCGGACCGGCAAAGGGAGTGGATCCCGTGTTCGTGCAACGACATTTTCTCAGGCGGGTCGTTTCACCAGTTTGCGGCGGGAGTGCTCCATGAGCGCCCAGAGAACGTTGCTGGAACTGACCTGCCCGACCAGCTCACAGTCCTCGATCACGGGACGCCGGCGCTGCTTCGTGCGCAGCATGTCCTGCGCTACCTCGACGATGTTGTCCCCGGGGCGGCAGGAGTTGATGTCGGCGGTCATCGCCTCGTGGACGAAGGCCATTTCCGGGTCGCCATCGTTGTAGATCGCGGCGAGCACCGCCTCGATACAGTCGAGCTCCGATAGGACGCCAACCGGACGGCCGCTGTCGTCGACCACGGTTACCCCGGTCAGCTTGTACTCCACGAGGGTCTCGATGGCCTGCACGAGGTTGGCATCCCGGTGGATGGTCAGCGGCTTGCGGCGCATGCAGTCGGCAATCTTGGTCGGTTGCGGCATCGGCTGGCTCCTTGAGCGCTATTGGTAACGGCGACGTTAACGCCGCCGTGACGCCGAGTCCAGCATGGCGGGCAAGCAGCGCCGGGCATGCTATCGTTGCGCCTTGCCGCTCACCAGTCAGGAGGGAATGTCATGAGCAAGGGGTTCGATTTCAATGGTGCCGTCGTCTGGATCACCGGCGCCTCCTCGGGCATCGGCGAAGAGCTTGCGTGCCAGGCCGCGGCCCGGGGCGCGAAGCTGGTGCTCTCGGCCCGGCAGCAGCCCGAGCTCGAGCGCGTGCGCGATGCCTGCCTCGCAGCGGGCTCGCCCGAGGTCCTGGTGCTGCCCCTGGACGTGCTCGACTACGACGCCATGCCGGCAAAGACCCGCACGGTCGTCGACCATTTCGGCCGCATCGACCTGCTGGTCAACAACGCCGGCATCTCCCAGCGCTCCTTCTGCGTGGACACCGACTTCTCCGTCTACCGGCAGATGATGGAGATCAACGTGCTGGGGCAGATCGCCCTGACCCAGGCCGTGCTGCCGGTAATGCTCGAGCAGGGCAGCGGCCACATCGCGGTCACGTCCAGCGTCGCCGGCAAGGTCGGCGCGCCGATGCGCACAGGCTACTGTGCCGCCAAGCACGCGGTCATGGGCTTCTTTGATGCCCTGCGCACGGAAGTGGCCGCCGACGGCATTGCCGTTACCACCATCACGCCCGGGTTCATCCGCACCAACGTCGCCCGCAATGCCCTGACGGCGGATGGAACCCCCCTCGGTGAGGACGACGACGACATCGCCGGCGGCATGGCCGTGGCGGACTGCGTGCGGGAGATCGTCGTCGGCTTCGAGGCGGGGACGCCGGAAATCGCCGTCGGCGGCGAGATGGAGCTCGGGCTCCTCAAGCTCAAGCGGGAGAACCCGGAGCAGGCCTTCGACTTGCTGGCGCAGATGGCGGCCGATGCGCGGGCAAAGGCAGCAGGCTGAGGCGGACGGCTCGACAGGCTGACAGGACGGGCAAACCCCGCGCCGTGGGCCATACGCTCGGCCTGCGCTACCGCGCCGTCCTGTTCCTGCTCCTCACCCCCCTGCTCCTGGCAGGCTGCAGCGGTTATGAGCTGAAGAACATCGCGAAATCGGACATCGACCTGGTGACCGACGAATTCATCGATGAGACCCGCGCCCTGGTGCGCGAGCTGGCGGCAAAGCTCTATGCGCGCAACCCGGCGGAACTGCGCAAGGTGCCCGGCATGACCGTGGAGCGGCGCCTGCAACTGCTGAAGGATACACCGGGGCCGCTGAACTTCCCCGAACTCGGTGGGCGCGAGGGCATTGTCGCCCTGGAGGTGGTGTTCAACCCCGCTTTCGAGGGCGACCGGGTCTTCGCCCTCGTCGCGGGCCTGGGCGGCATGCTGCGCGAGGCCTATGGCTACAACACCGAGACCTACCTGCTCTCGGAGCCGCTGGAACCGGAGGCCCTGAAAACCAGCGCGCGGAATATCGAGATTCTGCTCTGGCGCCTGAAGAACACCCGCCGGGCCGACGGCCGTCCCTTCCTGGTCACGAGCGAGTACCGCGGCGTGACCGACAACCTGTCCTTTGAACGCCTCTTCGGCAAACTCATCGCCCTGCAGGACATGATGGCGCGCATCGCCGGGGACGCCGGGGACCGCCGCGTCACCCGGGCGGTGCACGCGGCGTCCTCCATGTTCATCCCCCTGCCGATCTAGCGTCCGGCGGTTTCGCCTCAGGCGGCGGCCTGTGCTTCCTCGGCGGCGCGCTCCCGGGCGTTCTCCGGCGGCTCGAAGCGCTCACCGTAGGCTGCGGCCAGCTCCTCGCAGCGCGCGACGAAACGGCCGTAGCCGTAGGTCTTCACGAACTGCAGGAAGCCCCCGGTCCAGGGCGGCGCGCCGATGCCCATGATGGAGCCGATGTTGCCGTCCTCCTCGGAGCGCAGCACGCCCGACTCCAGGCACTTGAGCGACTCGATGACCTGGCGGAACAGGAGCCGGTCCTTGACGTCCTGCTCCGGCACGCAGACTTCCGGGTTGTAGTAGAGCTCGAGAAGCTTAGGCCATATGGTCCGGCTGCCGTCCTCGGCGTACTCATAGAAGCCGCCGCCGTGATACCGGCCGCCGCGGCCATAGTCCTCCACCAGCGTGTTGATGACGCCGCGGGTGACGGTGCCGTCGCCCCACTTGTCGAGCACACCCATCTCCTTCCAGGTCTGCTGCGCCTTACGCGTCAGTTCAAGGCTCACCTCGTCGTACACCTGAAGCGGACCCACGGGCATGCCCACGGCCTTGCCCAGGTTGTCGATAAGCACCGGGTGCATGCCCTCGGCGAGGAGCCGCACGCCCTCGTCGAGGTAGGTGCCGAAGGTCCGTGATGTGAAAAAGCCGAGGGAGTCGTTGACGACGATCGGCGTCTTGCGGATCTGTTGCGTGTAGTCGAAGGCTTTCGCGAGGGCCTCATCCGAAGTCTGTTCCCCCATGATGATTTCCACCAGGGGCATCTTGTCCACCGGGGAGAAGAAATGGATGCCGATGAAATTCGCCGGCTTTTCACTGGCCTCGGCCAGCTGCGTGATCGGTAGGCTGGAGGTGTTCGAGCCCCAGACGCCCCCCTCGGCGAGGAACGGCTCGCTGCTGCGGGTGATCTCGTGCTTCAGGGCCATGTTCTCGAACACGGCCTCGATGATCAGGTCACAGCCGCCGAGGTCCGCGTCCTCCGCCGTGGGCTTGATGAGCGCCAGCACTTCCTCGCGTTTCTCCGGGGTCATGCGGCCGCGCTCCACGCGCTTGTCGAGCAGCTTTTCCGCATAGGACTTGCCCTTCTCGGCCGCCTCCAGGGAGACGTCCTTGAGAATGACCTCGATGCCGGCCATGGCGGAGACGTAGGCAATGCCCTGCCCCATCATCCCCGCGCCCAGCACACCCACCTTCTTGGTACTCGTCTGCGGGACGCCATCGGGCCGGCTGGCGCCGCCGTTGACCTTGTTCAGCCCGAAGAAGAAGGTGCTGATCATGTTCTTCGCCTGCGGCGTGGTCACCAGGTGCGTCAGGCCGCGGGACTCCACCACCAGGGCCGTCTCAAGATCCAGGCGCGTGGCCTGCACCGCCACGTCGAGGATCTTTTCCGGCGCCGGCAGCAGGCCGCGGGTCTTCTGCCGCAGCATGGCCGTGGCCGCCGGGATAAGCTGGGCGATCTTCGGCGAATTGGCATCGCCACCGGGAATGCCGAAGCCCTTGCGATCCCAGGGCTGCACCGCCGCCTCGGGGTTGTCGCGATTGGCGAGGATCCAGGCCCTGGCCGCCGGCAAGAGTTCGTCCTTCTCACGCACCAGGTCGTGGATCATGCCCTCGTCCAGGGCCTTGCCCGGCGCGATGCGCTTGCCTTCCAGGAGATAGGGCAGCGCTTTCTCGAGGCCCAGGAGCTTGGTCAGGCGGACCACGCCACCCCCCCCGGGCAGCAGGCCCAGGCTGACCTCCGGCAGGCCCAGCTGCACGCCCTTGTCATCCCAGGCGAGGCGATGATTACAGGCGAGGCACAGCTCGAAGCCGCCACCGAGGGCGGCGCCGTTGATGGCCGCGACCACCGGCACCGGCAGTTTCTCGAGGCGGCGCAGCTGGTCCTTCACAGTGTCGATGCCACCCTTGAAGCGCTCCACGTCCGCCGGCGTCACCGCCAGCAGCTCGTGGAGGTCACCGCCGGCGAAGAAGACCTTCTTGGCCGAGGCGATAACCACGCCGGCGAGACCCTCTTCCTGCTCGAGGCGGGCGACGGTCTCACCCATGGCTTCGCGGTATTCATCGTTCATGGCATTGACCGGCCCGGTCATGTCCATGGTGACGGTCACGATGCCGTCGGCGTCCTTGTCGTAGTGGAATACGCTCATGATTCGGATCCTTTTCCCGGTGGCTGGGGTGCGTCAGACGCGCTCGATGATGGTGGAGATACCCATGCCGCCGCCCACGCAGAGAGACAGCATGGCGCGCGAAAGGTCGCGCCGCTCCAGCTCGTCGACCATGGTGCTCACCAGCATGGCGCCGGTCGCGCCCAGCGGGTGGCCCATGGCGATGGCCCCGCCGTTGACGTTGGTGACGCTGTGGTCGATGTCCAGGTCGCGCATGTAGCGCAGGGCGACGGAGGCGAAGGCCTCGTTGATTTCCCAGAGATCGATGTCGGCGGTGGTCATGCCCGCTTTCTTAAGGCACTTCTTCGCGGCCGGGCCGGGGCCCGTGAGCATGATCACCGGGTCGGTGGCGAGCACGGCCGTGGCGACGATACGCGCCCGCGGCGTGAGGCCCAGGTCCTTGCCCGCCTTCTCGCTGCCGATGAGCACGGCACTGGCGCCGTCGACGATGCCCGAGGAGTTGCCCGGCGTATGCACGTGGTCGACGTGGTCCAGGGTCGGGTACTTGCCCAGGATAACGTCGTCGAAGCCCATACCGCCCATCATCGCGAAAGACGGGTTGAGCTGGGCAAGCCCCTCAAGGGTGGTGCCGGGCTTGATGAAGTCGTCGCGCTCGAGAATGGTCAGGCCGTTCTCGTCGACCACCGGCACCACGGAGCGGTCGAACCAGCCGTTGTCGCGGGCGTGGGCGGCCCGGCGCTGCGACTCGACGGCGAAGGCGTCCACGTCCTCGCGGCTCCAGCCCTCCAGCGTGGCGATGGTGTCGGCGCCGATGCCTTGCGGCACAAAGCCGGTCTTGGCCGCGAAGGCGGGGTCACCACCCATCGGACCGCCGTTGGACCCCATGGGCACGCGCGACATGCTCTCCACACCCCCGGCCACCACCAGGTCCTCCCAGCCCGACGCGATCTTCTGCGCGGCGATGTTCACGGCCTCGAGGCCGGAGGCACAGAAGCGGTCGAGCTGCACGCCGGCGACGGACTCGTCCCAGTCGGCATTCATCACGATCATCTTGGCGATGTCACTGCCCTGCTCGCCGATGGGCGTAACGCAGCCCATGACCACGTCATCGACGTAGGCGGTGTCGAGTTGATGGCGCGCCCGCAGGGCGCGGAGCAGCCCCGCACCGAGGTCGATCGGCTTGACTTCGTGCAGGGTGCCGCCGGGCTTGCCCTTGCTGCGGGGGGTGCGCACGGCGTCGTAGATATAGGCTTCGTTCGGCATGGTCTCGTCCCGTGGGGTCCACTTGAGACCCCGCATTCTGCCGTCCGCGGCGCGCGGGGGGCAATGACGCCAGCGCCCCGCCCAATTGACCGAAAGTGACAGCGCTCGGCGCGCCGCCGTGCTATCCTCGCGGCCCCGCCGGCGGCATGGACAGGAACGGATGGGCAACGCGACGATCAACTACGGCGATGTCTTTGACGCCAGCTTTCACCGCATCCTCGGCGACGGCGCCTTCAACCCCGCCTTTACGACCCGCTTTTACGAGATCTTCCTCGGCCGGGACCCGGATATTGCCGACCGCTTCGCCAACACGGACATGAGCGCGCAGAAAACCATGCTGCACGACTCCCTGTTCACCCTGGTGGACTTCTATCGCAACCGCGTGCTCACGCCGCAGCTGCGCCGCCTGGCGGCGGTGCACAGCCGGGCCCAGCACGATATCCCGGCGGACCTCTACGACCGCTGGGTGAACTCGCTGGCTGCCGCGGTGGCGGAATTCGACCCGGAGTACGACGAGGACGTGGGCCTGGCGTGGCGCCTGGTTCTGAGCCCCGGCATCACCTACATGCGCTACTGCTACGACCGCTGAGCCTGCTCCCGTGGTCCGCGCCCTGCTCGTCGCCCTGCTGCTCGCCGCCACCGTCCCGGGTGCCGTACTGGCCGCCCCGCCGGGCCACGTGCCCTGGACCACCCTGCTCGAGGCGCACGTGCACCCGATCGACGACGGTGCGAGTACCGTGGTGGACTACGACGGCTTCGCCCGGGACCGGCTCGCCCTCAACCGCTACCTCGACCGCCTGTCGGCGGTGACGCAGGCGGATTTCGACCGCTGGAGCGCCGACGAGCAGCTCGCCTTCCTCATCAATGCCTACAACGCGTACACCATCGCCCTGGTGCTCTCCGGCTGGCCGGATCTCGAATCCATCAAGGACCTCGGCGGCTTTCTGCGCACCCCCTGGGAAAAGCGCTTCTTTCGCCTCCTCGGCGAGCGCCGCTCCCTGGACGACGTGGAGCACGGGCTGATCCGCGGCAGCGGTCGCTACGAGGAGCCGCGCATTCACTTCGCGGTGAACTGCGCGAGCATCGGCTGTCCCGCCCTGCGCCGGGAGGCCTATGTCGGCGACCGCCTCGACGCACAGCTGGAGGACCAGGCCCGGCGGTTCCTTGGCGACGAAAGCCGCAACCGGGTCACAGACGGCGCCGTGGCCGTCTCGCCGCTGTTCAAGTGGTACCGGGAGGACTTCACGAGCGGCTGGCGCGGGGCCGACAGCCTCGGCGCCTTTCTCGCCCTGTACGCCGATGCCCTCGGCCCGCGCCACGTCGGCCGGGCCGCCCTTGAAGCCGGCGACCTCCCCGTTAGATTCCTCGACTACGACTGGCGCCTGAACAGCGCCTCGCCGCCCAGGGAACGCTAGCGCTCGCGCAGCCAGGCGAGCAGCGCCGCGCGCTCTTCGTCCGCCATCCCCGTCACGTTGCCCAGCGGCATATAGCCGGTGCCGAGAGCCGTCGCCGCGCGCGCGGCGGCCGCATCCACCGCGGCGAGGGTCTGAAGCTCGAGCCCCAGGGGTGCGGCAGCCATGCCGGGCCAGCTGGGCGCCTGCGCGTGGCAGACAGTGCAGTGGGTTTCCACGAGCGCCAGCGCCTCACCGTCGGAGAGCCGGGGCCCTGCGCTCACCACGGCCCGGCTGCCGTCCCAGGCCAGCCAGCCGGCCACGGCCAGGAAACCCGCGAAAGCGAACACGAGGATGGACGGACGCACGATGCCCCGGTGCCGCAGGTTGAAGAAGTGGCGGGCGAACGCGGCGAGTGCGAGCAGCAGGAACAGCAGCAGCGGCGCGGCGCGGTGGCCGTAGAGCACCGGGTAGTGGTTGCTGATCATGCACAGCAGCACCGGCAGCGTGAAATAGTTGTTGTGCGTGGAGCGCAGCTTGGCCCGGGCCAGCCCCGCCAGCGGCGGTTCCCCGCCGCTTTCGAGGCTGCGCACGAAGGCGCGCTGCGCCGGAATGATGCCGAGGAAGACATTGCCCGCCATGATGGTCCCGAGCAGCATGCCCACGTGCAGGGCCGCCGCGCGCGGGGCGAAGAGCTGGAAGGCGAGCCAGCAGGCCCCGGCCGTCAGGGCGACCATGAGCCCCGCGAAGAGCCACTGTTGCCCGCCGGGCGGGCTGCGCAGCAGCGCCTCGTAGACTGCCACGCCGGCCGCCAGGAACAGGAGGCTCGCGAGCACCGCCGCCCCCGGGCCCGGCACCCAGCTATCCTGACCTGCCAGCAGCGTCGGCGCCTGCAGGTAGTAGACGAGGCAGAGCAGCAGGAAGCCGGACAGCCAGGTGGCGTAGGCCTCCCAGTAGAACCAGTGCAGCCGGCGAGGCATGGCCGGCGGCGCCCCCCGGTACTTGCTCACCTCGTAGATGCCGCCGCCGTGGAAGGACCAGAGGTCGCCGGCGACGCCGGCGTCCGCCTTTTCCGGAGGTGGTGTCTGCAGGGAGTTGTCCAGCCAGATGAAGTAGAAGCTGGCGCCGATCCAGGCGATGCCGAAGATGAGGTGCGCCCAGCGCACGAGCAGGGCCGCGAGATCCCCGAGCGTCGCCTCCACCTCAGGCCCCCACGACCAGCCGGCCGTCGCGCTTGCGGCACTGGCCGGCGACCCAGGTCTCGCGCACCAGGCGGTCATCGCCGAGTATCTGGTAGGCGAACCACTCCTCGGCGATGTCCCGGCAGGCGGCCACCCGCCCGGCGAGGAGCGGAATCTCCCGCGGGTTGAGGCGCAGGAAGTCGGCGTCCGAGCCGGGCGCCAGGGTGCCGATACGCCCTTCCAGGCCCAGCGCGCGGGCGTTACCCAGGGTGATCGCATGGAAGGCCTCGAGCGGCGGTAGCGGCTGGCCGCCGAGCTGGCAGACCTTGTAGGCGTCGGCCAGGGTGCCGAGCATGGACAGGTCAGTGCCCGCACCGACGTCCGATGCGATGGTCACAGGCACCCCCGCCGCGGCGAAGGCCTGCCAGTTGAACAGGCCGCTGCCGAGAAACAGGTTCGAGCTCGGGCAGAAGGCAACGGCGGCACCGGTCTCGGCGAGGCGGCGGATTTCGCCGGCCTCGAGGTGCAGGCAGTGGGCTAATACCGAGCGCTCCGTGCACAGGCCATGGGCATCGTAGGTATCGAGGTAGTGCGCCGCCTCGGGGAACAGCTCGCGCACAGCCGCCACCTCCCGGGGGTTTTCCGCCAAGTGGGTCTGCAGGTAGACGCCCGGGTGATCGCGCAGGAGCTGGCCGGCGCCGGCGAGCTGCGCCGGCGAGGAGGTAAGGGAGAAGCGCGGCGTGACCGCGTAGGCGAGGCGCCCGCGGCCGTGCCAGCGCTCGATCAGCGCCCGGGATTCGTCGATACCGCACTCGGCGCTGTCGCGCAGAGCCTCGGGGGCGTTGCGGTCCATGAGCACCTTGCCGGCGATCAGGCAGAGCCCGCGCGCTTCGGCGGCGGCAAAGAGCGCGTCGGTGGCGTGATGATGGCTGGTGGCGTAGACCATGGCGCTGGTCGTGCCCTGGCAGAGGAGCGCGTCGAGGAAGTCGGCCATGGCCACGCGGGCGAAGGCCTCGTCGGCGAAACGGGCCTCCGCCGGGAACGTGTAGCGCTCGAGCCACTCGAGAAGCTGCTCGCCGTGGGAACCGATGACGTCGAGCTGCGGCGCATGCACATGCGTGTCGACGAAGCCCGGCACGACGAGATCGCCCCCGAGATCGGTACAGGACGCAAGGTCGACGCCCCGCGCCTCGGCCGCGGCCGCCGCTTCGAGCGCGGCGATCCGCGTCCCTTCGACGACCAGCACGCCATCCTCGAGGTACTCGACGCGATAGCCCCCGCCCGCCGTCGGCAGACAGTGCAGGAAGCGGCCGCGAAAGCAGCGCGCGCGCCCGGTCGTGGCCTCAGCTGCCACGGTAGGTGCTGTAACCGTAGGCCGAGAGCAGCAGCGGCACGTGATAGTGCTCGGCGCTGTCGATGCGGAAGGCCACCGCTACCTCCGGGTAGAGCGTGTCTTCCCCGCGGGCGGCAAACCAGTCGCCGGTGGCAAACTGCAGCCGGTAGACACCGGGCGCAAGAGCCACGGCGGGCGTCCAGCTTCCCACGCGGCCGTCGTCGTCGGTCACGCCCTGAGCCAGCGCCTCACCGGCCGCGTTGAAAAGCGACACCGCAAGGCCCGTGGCCGGAAGCCCCCGGCCGAGATCCAGCACGTGGCTGCTCAGGGTGGCTGTCTCCGCCATCAGGCTGTCTCCTGTTGCTGTGAATCTGTGTCGGGGCCGCTGTCCGGGGAGCTGCCCCGAAGCCCCGCGATCGCGCCCGCCAGGCGCAGGCGCGTGATCGCCGCCTGCTCCCGGGCGGCATTGGCCAGCTCCGTCGCGCGGTCGTTGGGCAGCCGCTCGCGCAGCAGATCGCGCATGGCCGCGGCGGGCTTGCCGCTGGCACAGACGATGAAGATGAAGCCGTGCCGGTCCTCGTAGGCGCGGTTCAGGGCCAGCAGGTCCGCAAGGACCGCTTCGTCGGCTGCCGCCACCTGCCCCTGCTCCCGCGCCGCCGGCGCGAAGCGGTCGCGCAGCGCGGCGAGGTCGCCGATACGGGCGTGACCGGCGAAGGCCTCGAGCAGTGCCGCCTCGTCCATGCGCTGCCAGTGCGCGGCGGCGGCACGGAGGAGTGCGGCGCCGTCGGCGAAGGGCCGCTCGGAAAGCATGGCCGCCACCCAGGGCGTGCAGTGGCAGGCGTGGAACAGCAGGCGGCGCGCCTCGACCGGCGGCGCCGTGTTGAACTCGTCGAGGGTCATCATTCCGTTGCGTGCTCCAGCAGCCGCCGCAGCTGCCGCCAGTCGAGGGCATCACCACGGATTGCGTCGCTGTCGCCGCCCTGGCGCTGCAGCAGACCGGCGGCGATGGCGATGGCGACGGCCATGGGCCGCTTGCCGGGCACCGCCGCAAGGCCCACCGGGCACTCGAGACGGTCGATGAGCCCCGCGGGAATGCCGTCGCGAGCGAGGCGCGTGCGGAAGCGCTCCGCCTTCGTCCGCGAGCCGATGAGGCCCACATTGCGCCAGCGGTAGTCGGCGAGCAGAGCATGGACCAGGCGGTAGTCGAGGTCATGGTCGTGGGTGAGTACCAGAAGCTCGGCCCCGTCCGGCAGAGTCGGCAGCGCGTCCAGCGGGTCCGCGAGGTGTTCTGCGCACACGGCCGCCGGGGGCGCGGCCAGCAGCTCGGCGCGGTTGTCGACCCAGCGCACCCGGAAGGCCAGCTCGGCGAGCATGGGCACCAGTGCCCGCGCCACGTGCCCGGCGCCGAAGACCACCACGTCGCCCACACCGGGCCGGATGACTTCGAACAGCACGCTGACGCTGCCCCCGCAGCACTGCCGGGCGTCGGCGCCCAGGGGGATTCCCGTCACCTGCTGCCGGGCCTCGCCATCCGCCAGCAGCGCCCGCGCTCGCTGGAGCACCAGGAACTCGAGCTGCCCGCCGCCGATGCTGGCCCAGCTGTCCTCCCCGGTGATAACCATCTTGGCGCCGGCCTCCCGCGGCGTGGAACCGGCGGTGCTCAGCACCGTGGCCAGCACGTAGGCCTCGCCGCGGCGCTCCCGCTCCGCTGCCGCGGCGGCCCAGCTGCCGCCGTGGAGGGCCATCAGCGGCCGCCCCCGGCGCGCGCTTCCTCGATGGCCCAATAGACCCGCTCCGGCGTCGCCGGCGGGTCGAGGCGCGGGTTGAAGCGGTAGTCACAGAAGCTCGCGCAAGCGTCGCGGAGCGCGCACCAGGTCGAGACCGCGAGCATCAGCGGCGGCTCGCCCACGGCCTTCGAGCGGTAGATGGTCTCGGCATGGTTGGCGCGGTCGAAGAGCCGCACGTTGAGCTCCCCCGGCAGATCGAAGGCGGTGGGGATCTTGTAGTTCGCCGGGCTGTCCGAGAGCAGGCGGCCGCGGTCGTCCCAGGCCAGTTCCTCGGTGGTCAGCCAACCGAGGCCCTGCACGAAGCCGCCCTCGATCTGCCCGAGGTCGATGGCCGGGTTCAGGGAGTCGCCGACGTCGTGCAGGATGTCGACCCGCTCCACCCGGTACTCCCCGGTGAGCGCACTCACCCGGACCTGGCTGCAGGCGGCGCCGCCAGCAAAGTAGTAGAAAGGCCGGCCCCAGGCTGCGTCGCGGTCGAAGTCGATCGCCGGCGTGCGGTAGAACCCGTTGGCGCTCAGCGAGACGCGCGCCAGGTAGGCCTGCCTGATGAAGTCCTCGAAGGGCAGGCTCTCGCCGCCGGCGTGTACCCGGTCGTCGGCGAACTCGACCTCGCCGGCATCGCAGCCGAAGAGCGCCGCCGCAAACGCCACCAGCCCACGCTTGATGCGATTGCAGGCATCGAGCGCCGCCATGCCGTTCATGTCCGCGCCCGAGGACGCCGCCGTCGGCGAGGTGTTCGGGACCTTGTCGGTGCGGGTGGCACTGACGAGCACGCGCTCGTAGCGCACGCCGAGCGCCCGGGCGACCACCTGCGCGACCTTCGTATGCAGCCCCTGCCCCATCTCTGTGCCGCCGTGGTTCAGGTGGATGCTGCCGTCGGTGTAGATGTGCACCAGGGCGCCGGCCTGGTTCAGGTGTTTCGCGGTGAAGGAGATGCCGAACTTCACCGGCGTCAGCGCCACGCCCCGGCGCACATCGTCCTGCGACGCATTGAAGCGGGCGACGGCCTCGCGCCGCGCCCGGTAGCCGCAGTCGTCGGCGAGCCGGCGCATAAGGTCGGGAAGCACCGATTCCTCGATGGGCTGGCCGTAGGGCGTCACGTCGCCCTCGGCATAGAGGTTGTCCAGGCGCACGTCCAGCGGATCGCGGCCGACCCGCCGCGCGATGTCGTCGAGCATGGCCTCGGCGGTGATCAGCCCCTGGGGGCCGCCGAAGCCGCGGAAGGCCGTATTCGAGACCTTGTCGGTGCGGCAGTAGAGGCCCCGGATGCGCGCGGCCTGCAGGTTGTAGGCGTTGTCCGCGTGGAACATCGCGCGATCGACGATACCCTGGGAGAGATCCGCCGAGCAGCCGCAGTCGCCGGCAAGCACCATGGTCACGCCCTTGAGCCGCCCGCATTCGTCGAAGCCCGCACGGTAGCGGTTCCAGAACGGGTGTCGCTTGCCCGTCTGCACCATGTCGTCGCGCCGCGGCAGGCGGTGACGCACCGGGCGGCCGGTGCGCACGGCGAAGAGCGCAGCGAGGCAGGCCGGCATCGCCGCCTGGGATTCCTTGCCGCCGAAGCCCCCGCCCATGCGCCGTACCTCAGCCTGGACTGCGTGAATCGGCAGGCCGAGCACGCCGGCGACCAGCTTCTGCACCTCGCTCGGGTGCTGGCTGGAGCTGTACACGTGCACCCCGCCCTCCTCGGTGGGTTCGGCGGTGGCGACCTGCCCCTCCAGGTAGAAATGCTCCTGGCCGGCCATGCGCAGCTCGCCGTCCAGAGACAGCGGTGCGGCGAGCAGCGCGGCCTCCGGCTCGCGCAGGCAGAACTCGTGGGGCGGCAGCAGGTAGTACTCGCGCTCGACCGCTGCGCCGAGATCGACGATGGCTTCCAGCGGCTCACAGTCGATGTCCGCGAGGGCAACGGCCTGCTGCGCGGCCTCGAAGCTGGTCGCCGCCACCGCAAAGACCGGCTGGCCGAGGTAGAGCACCTCGCCGTCGGCGAGCAGCGGGTCGCCGTCGAAGACCGGGGCGATGTCGCCGTTACCGGGGATGTCGGCGGCGCTGATCACATCGACCACGCCCGGTGCCTCGCGCACCCGGGACAGCTCCAGGCGCGTGAGCAGGCCACGCGCCATGGGGGCCCGGCCGGTGGCCACGTGCAGCTGGTTCGGGTAGGTCGGCATGTCGTCGACGTACACGGCCGTGCCCGCGACATGACGCCAGGCCGAGTCCTGCGGCAGCCCCTTGCCGACGGGGTCCGCCGTGGCGGCAGCTGCGGGCACGCTGCGGGCTTGTGGCGAGAGCTTACGCATGCAGCGGCTCCACCGCGTCAATGCCAAGATCGCGTCCTTCCCGGAGTTCCCGGAGCGCCCGGCGCAGCAGCGCCGCCGCCATGGCGCGGCGATAGGCGGCGCTGGCCCGCACATCGTCGATGGGCGTGAACGCCTCTGCAGCCGCGGTACAGGCCCGCTCGATAGTGCGGTCATCGAGCGTGCCCGCCGTCAGCACGCCTTCGACGGCGGAGGCACGCACCGGTGTCGCCGCCATGCCGCCAAAGGCGACCCGGACCTCCCCCACCCGGTCCCCGGCAAGGTCCAGGGACAGGGCGAGAAGCACCGTGGAAATGTCGTCCTCGAAGCGCTTGCTGAGCTTGAAGATGCGGTGCGGCCGCGTCAGCGAGGCCCGGGGGATGCGCACAGCAGCGACGTACTCACCGGCCTCGAGCACCGTCTCGCGGTAGCCGCGGTGGAAACCGTCCACCGCTACGTCGCGACGGCGGCCGTCCGCGCCGGCGATTTCCACGGTTGCGTCCCAGGCCAGCAGTACCGGGGGCATGTCGGCGATCGGCGAGCCTCCCGCGAGGTTGCCGCCGAGGGTGCCGCGGTTGCGGATCTGCCGCGAGCCGAGACGTTCGAGCATCGCCACGAGCGGCGGTGACTCCGTTTCGAACAAGCGCTCGAGCATGCTGTAGGGCACGGCGGCACCGATACGCAGCGCGTCATTGGCGTCATCAACGGCGCACAGCTCGGCCACCGCGGTGATATCGACCACCGGGTCCGGTGCCGCGTACTGCTGGGTGATCTCGAGCACGGCATCCGTACCGCCGGCGACCAGCCAGGCGTCGGGATGCTCGCGCAGCGCAGCCTGCAGGGCGGCTTCATCGCGGGGGCGGTAGTAACCGGCGGGCAGTGCCTCACCGTGGTTCACCTCACCGGCCGGCGCACCGCTTTCGGGCACCACCGGCGCCGGCGGGTAGCCGTACATGCGCCGGCCCGCCTCGAGGATCGGCCGGTAGCCGGTGCAGCGGCAGAGGTTGCCGGCGATGGCCCCCCGGATGGCGTCGTCGCCCCGGCCGCCTTCGGCATAAAGCCCGGCGAGAGACATGACAAACCCCGGGGTACAGAAGCCACACTGGGAGCCGTGGCAGTCGACCATCGCCGCCTGTACCGGGTGTCGGCCCGGTCCGTCGCTGCCGGCCAGGCCCTCCACGGTAATGACGCGCTCGCCGGCGACGCTGCCGAGAAGCGTGATACAGCTGTTAACGCTTCGCGGCACTTCCCCCTGGCGGGCGAGCAGTACGGTGCAGGCACCGCAGTCGCCAGAGGCACAGCCCTCCTTCGTACCGCAGAGGCCGGCGCGGGTGCGCAGGAAACGCAGCAGCGTCTGCGAGGGCGCGCAGCCCGTCGCGTCGTGGGTTTCTCCGTTGACCGTCAGCTGCACCGTACCCGCGCCGCCTCACCGCTGCCTGTCCGGTAAACGGTAGCAAATTACTTGCCAGCGCGGCAGGCGTTCAGGCGCCGCCCTCCCCGGCAGCGTCAACCTCGCCGGTACCGGCGCTCGCGGCGGCCGTGCCCGCACCCGCCAGCCGCGGCAGCAGGGCCAGGCAGGCAATACCGGCGACTGCCAGCGCGAGGGCGACGGCGGCGAGCGCGGCGAGCCCTTCGGTGACCAGGGGCGCCGCCAGCGCGGTGCCCCCGGCCGTCGCCGCCATCACGAACAGCAATACCAGCGCGGACGCCCGGGCGTCGTCACCGTGCGAGGCCTGCAGGGCGCAGTAGAAGCCCGGCGGCCCGCGCAGGCCGAAGCCCATGTTGAAAGGCAGGAAGAGACCGATGATCACCGCCATGTCGCGGCCACCGGCGATGCTGTAGGCGAAGAGCGCGCCCAGGCCGGCGAGGGAGAGCAGGCTGCCGCCGAGAATGACGCGCTCGGCGCCGTAGCGTGCGACCACCCGACTCGCCAGGTTCGCGGCGATGATGAAGGTGGTGATGCCGCAGACCTGCATGGTGATGAAGTCACCGAGGGTGCCGCCGAGTGTTGTCGTGATCACCACGGGCATGCCGAAGACGTAGACCAGCAGGCTGCCGAGGGCAAAGCCCTGGCTCAGCGCGTAGCGGTGGAAAACCGCGTTGGTCAGGAGCACGATGTAGCTGTGTCCGCTGCGGCGCGCGGCGACCGGTGGCAGGATGCGTCCCGCGACGGCAACGAGCGCCGCCAGGGCCAGGGCGAGCGCACCGGTGACCAGGAAGGAGGCCTGCCAGCCGCCCCGGTGCAGCAGCCACACGCCGATGATCGGCGCGATGGCCGGCGCCAGCGACTCGACGCTGCCGATGAAGCCGATAGCGCGCATGGCGCCGCGGGGACTGAACAGGGCGCGCACCATGCCTGGCGCTACTACCGCCGCGCAGGAGGCGGCCACCCCCTGCAGGAAGCGCAGCAGCACCAGCACGGGCAGTGTCGGCGCTGCGGCCGCGGCCAGGGACGTCATGCCATAGAGCCCCAGGGCGAGCACCAGAAGCCGGCGGTTGTCGTGGCGCGCGCCGATCTCCCCGAACAGCACGAGACCGATACCGGTGCCCGCGGCAAAGGTCGCGAGCACCAGCTGCGCCTGTGCCGCATCGCCGCCGAGCGCGGAAGGCAGCGTCGGCACGGCCGGCAGCACGAGGTCCGTGCCCGCGAGGCCCAGCAGCGTACAGGCAATGAGCAGCGCCGTGGCCGCCACGGCACGCGTCTGGGGAATAGCGGTTGCCTCCTCGGGCGCGGACGACATGGGCTGGCCTCGGCAGACGGTGAACGGGAAAGGGGCGCAAGGATAGCAGAGGGGCGCCCATCGTCGATTGCGCCAGCGGGGTGAACTTGCTTTACTCACCGCTCCGCAACGGCAATGCCTGTAGCAACCGGGAGAAGACCATGACCCTGCCCCGCCGCCTGCGCGTCGCCGGTGCCGCCTGCCTGACGAGCCTGCTCCTCGCCGCCTGCGGGGGCGACGGCGAGCCGGTCCCGGAACCCTCCGGCAAGCCCCGCGTCGCGCTGGTGATGAAATCCCTGGCCAACGAGTTCTTCATCAGCATGGCGGCCGGTGCCCGGGCTCACCAGGCAGCGCACGCCGACCGCTACGAGCTCATCGTCAACGGCATCAAGAACGAGAGCGACCTCACGCAGCAGGTCTCCCTCGTCGAGCAGATGATGGCTTCACAGGTGGACGTGATCGTCATCGCCCCTGCGGACTCCCGGGGACTTCTGCCCGTCACGAAGCGCGCCGTCGACCAGGGCATCGTGGTCGTCAACATCGATAACCGGTTCGATGCCGAAGCCCTCGCCGGCATGGACATGCACGTCCCCTTCGTGGGGCCGGACAACCGCGAGGGCGCCTACCGCGTCGGCCTCGCCCTCGCCGAAACGCTCGAGCCGGGCGCCGAGGTGGCGATCATCGGCGGCATTCCCAGCGCTTTCAATGCCCGGGAGCGGGCCGCGGGCTTCCGCAAGGCCATGGCCGAGGCCCGCATGAGGGTCGTCACGGAGCAGGCGGCGGACTGGGAGCAGGCAAAGGCCGCCACGGTGGCCGCCGCCATCCTCAACGAGAACCCGGACCTCACCGCCCTGCTCTGCGCCAACGACAGCATGGCCCTCGGCGCCGTGGCCGCCGTGCGCCAGGCGGGACGCCGCGGTGAGGTCGCGGTCGTGGGCTTCGACAACATCTCCGCCGCCCGCGACCTCATCGCCGGGGGCGACATGCTTGCCACGGCCGAACAGTACGGCGATCAGCTCGCGGTCTTCGGCATCGAGTACGCCCTGCAGGTGCTGGAATCCGGCGCCGCGCCGGAGGACCGCCAGACCCCCGTGGACGTCATCACCGCGGAAGACCTCTGAGCCCCGACGGCATGGAGGCACTGCTCTCGATCAGTGGCCTGTACAAGGCGTTCGCCGTGCCGGTGCTGCGCGGCGTGGATTTCACGGTGCGGCCCGGAGAGATCCACGCGCTCATGGGCAGCAACGGCGCCGGCAAAAGTACGCTCTGTAACATCGTCACCGGGCTCCTGGCCGCCGACCGCGGCGAGCTGACCCTCGCCGGCCGCCCCCACCGGCCGCGCTCGCTGCGCGAGGCGGAAGCCGCCGGCGTGCGCATGGTCATGCAGGAGCTGAACCTCTTTCCTACCCTCAGCATTGCCGAGAATCTCAGCTTCCAGCGCCTCGGCAACCGGCTGGGCCTGCTGTCGCGGCGCCGGCTGGCGGCCCGGGCGGAGGCGGCGCTGGCACGCGTCGGCCTCGCGCACCTGGACCCGTCGCTGCCGGTGGCCCGGCTCGGCGTCGGCCAGCGGCAGCTGCTGGAGATCGCCCGGGCCCTCGCCGACGAGCCCCGCCTGCTGATTCTCGACGAGCCGACGGCCGCGCTCACGGACCCGCAGATTCACCGGCTCTTCGGCGAGCTCCGGCGCCTGCGCGACGCCGGCGCGGGCATCATCTACATCTCCCACCGCATGGACGAGATCTGCCAGATCGCCGACCGTGTCTCCGTGCTCCGCGATGGCGAACTGGTCGCCACGGAGGCCGCGGCGGACCTCGACAGTGACCGCATCGTGGAACTCATGGCCGGCGCGCCCCTCGAGCGGCCGGCGCGCGGCGCCGGCCGCGCCGCGGGCGAAGCGCTGATGACCGTCGATGGCCTCGGTCGCGACGGGGTGTTCGAGGACATTTCCTTCACGCTCCACGCCGGCGAGGTACTCGGCATCGCCGGGCTCATCGGCGCCGGGCGCACAGAACTCCTGCGCGCGCTCTTCGGCGCAGACCCCGCAGACCGCGGCGCGCTTCGCCTCGCCGCGGACGGCTTCGCCACGGCGCACCGCTTCCGTCGGCCGGCGGACGCCATGGCCGCCGGCATCGGCCTGGTGGTCGAAGACCGGCGCGACCAGGGCCTGCTCCTGCCGCTGGGCATCGACCGCAACGTCAGCCTGGCCAGCTACGGAGCGCTGCAGGGTCCCGCCGGGCTGATCGACAGCGGGGCGGAAGCCGCTCTTGCCGGGCGCTACTGTGAGGCCCTGGCCGTGCGCTGCGCCGGCACCGGCCAGCCGGTGCGGGAACTCTCCGGCGGCAACCAGCAAAAGGTGCTCATCGCCCGCTGGCTGGCCCGGGACTGCCCCGTGCTGCTCTTCGACGAACCGGGTCGCGGCGTCGACGCCAGCGCCAAGGCGCGCATTCACCGCCTGATCCGCGACGCCGCGGCCGCCGGTCGCGGCGTCGTGGTGGTGTCCAGTGAAAACGATGAACTCTTCGCAGTGAGCGATCGCATCCTCGCGCTCTCCCGGGGCCGGCTGGCCGGCGAGTTCGACGCGGCGACGGTCACCGAGGAAGCGCTGCTCGCCGCCTGTTTCCGCTACCACAGCCAGGACGGCCAGCGAGAGGAGGAACCCCGTGCCGCGACGCCCTGAGATCCGCCTGCCCTGGAACTCGCTGGGGCTCGTCGCCGTGCTCGCATTGCTGGTACTGCTGTTCAGCCTGCAGAGCGACTACTTCTTTTCCGCGGTGACCTTCCGCACCCTCGCCAACCAGATCCCGACCCTGACGGTAATCGCGGTCGGCATGACCTACGTGCTGCTGGTGGCGGGCATCGACCTCTCGGTGGGCTCGGTCATGGCCCTCTGCGCCGCGCTCATGGGCGTCCTCATGGTCGATGCCGGCTGGCCGCTGCCGCTGGCCCTCCTGGCCAGCCTGGCAGCGGGCCTGGCCTGCGGCCTGGCCAACGGCGCGATCAGCGCACACTGGCGCATTCCCTCCTTCGTGGTGACCCTGGGCATGCTCGAGATCGCCCGCGGCGGCGCCTACCTCGTCACCGATTCGCAGACCCGCTACCTCGGCGGCGCGGTCGGCGCCATCGGTGACCCGCTGCCGGGCCTGGGCCTGTCCCCGGCGCTCCTGGTCGCCCTGGCCGTCGTCGCCGTCGCCCAGTTCCTGCTGCTGCGCACCGTGTTCGGGCGCTACCTGGTCGCCATCGGCACCAACGAGGAGGCGGCACGCCTGTCGGGGGTCAACACGGGGCGCTGGAAGGCCCTGGTCTTCGCCATCGCCGGCCTGCTCGCCGCCCTGGGCGGCGTATTCCAGCTCGGCTACCTGCAGAGCGCCGACCCGAACGCCGGCATCGGCCTCGAGCTGTCGGCCATCGCGGCCGTCGTCATCGGCGGCACCAGCCTCTCCGGCGGCCGCGGCTCCGTGGTCAACAGCTTCCTCGGCGTGCTGATCATCGCGGTGATGCAGACCGGCCTGGCCCAGCTCGGCGTCTCCGAACCGGGCAAGCGCATCATCACCGGCGCCGTCATCATCGTCGCCGTGCTGATCGACCAGTACCGGGAGCCGCTGGCGGCACGCCTCGCCCGGCGATGAGCATACCCGTCAGCAGTGGCAGCAGCGCCGCCGCGACGGCCCCGGGCACATTTCCGGGCCGGTCGGTGCCGGAGCGCGCCCCCCGGAGGATCGGCAGGCGGACGGGCATGGCACTCCTCTGCACGGTCTTGCTGCTGGCTGGCTGCCGACAACCCGGAGGACCGCCCCCGGGGGAGAGGGGCGATCGCGCCGCCGCGGCCCTTCACCTCGAGCCTGTCGCTGACGAGCTTCGCACCGTGTCCTGCCCGCCCGGCACGCCCTTCGCGCCGTTGGCGCCGATCCCGCTCGAGGTGACCCCGGTGGACCTCGCAGACATCGACCCGGACGAGGACCTGCCCGGTGCCGCTTTCGCCGGCGGCTGGCAGCTGGCCAGCCCCTCCCCGGCCTTCGGTGGCCTTTCCGGCCTCGCTGCCCACGGCGACCGGTCGCTGCTGGCGGTCAGCGACCGCGGGGCCTTCGTTGAGATCGATCTCGCTGATGGCGCGCCCGTCGCCGCCCGGCTGGCGCCGATGCACCTGGATGCGGCAAGCGGCAAGGCGGACCGGGATGCGGAGGGACTGGCGCTGCGCGACAATCTGGCGCTGGTCAGCTTCGAGCACCGCCACCGGGTCCTCGCCTTCGACCTCGAGCGCTGTGGCGCGGCGGCGCGGGGCGCGGCGGTCGCGGCCTTCGGCGGTGCCGTGCGCGGCCTGACGCGCGCCCTGGCGGCCAACGGCGGTGCCGAGGGCCTGGCCCTGGCGCCCGGCGGTGGACTGCTTCTCGCGCTCGAGCTCGACGACGGCGGGCTGCCGCTGGCGCAGCTGGCCGCGGACGGCAGCGCCTCGGTCAGCGCGCGCATCCCGCCCCGGGGCCGGCCGGTGCTCACGGGCATCGACAGCACCGCGACGACGCTCTACGCGGTGCTCCGCGACTACCTGCCGGGCATCGGCAACCCCATCGAGGTGCTGGCGCTTCCCCTGGGCGCCGACGGGCCCGATGCAGGCGCGGTGCGCCGGGTGCTGCGGCTGGCGCCGCGCCACGGCACGGACAACTTCGAGGGCATCGCGCTCGCACCCCGGAGCGACGGGAGCCTGCGCCTCTGGCTGATCGCCGACGACAACTTCTCGCGCCGGCAGCGGACCCTGCTCTACGCCTTCGACCTCAGGGACGACCCTCAAGCCGCGCCATAGGCCGCCAGGTCCTCGCGCAGTTGCTCGCGCGCCGCCGGCGCCAGGAAACTCGCGTCAATGGCGTTGGCGAGCAGGCGCCTCGCCGTGGGGATGTCGAGGCCGAGCTCGCGGTGGAGGGCGAGGAAGTTCTCTGTGAGATAACCGCCGAAGTAGGCCGGGTCGTCCGAGTCCACGGTCACCGCCACGCCCGCGTCCAGCAGCTGCGGCAGCGTGTGGTCCGCGAGGCGGTCGAAGACACGCAGGCGGACGTTGGACAGGGGGCAGACCGTGAGCGGAATGCCCTCCCGGGCCAGGCGCTCGACCAGGGCCTGATCCTCCACCGCGCGCACACCGTGGTCGATGCGTTCCACACCAAGCACGTCGAGGGCATCGCGAACGAAGGCGGCGGGGCCCTCCTCGCCGGCGTGGGCGGTAAGCCGGTAACCGCGCTCCCGGGCGGCGGCGTAGAGCCGGGCAAAATCCGCCGGGGGATGGTCGCGCTCGGCGCTGGCGAGGCCGATGGCGGCGAAGTGGCCGCGCCAGGGCTCGGCGGCCTCGAGCTGCGCCAGGGCCTCGGCTTCCGGCAGGTGGCGCAGGAAGCTGAGAATGAGCACCACCGACTGGCCCCAGCCGCGGCGCGCATCGTCGATGGCGGCGCTGAAACCGGCCATCACCGTGTCGAGGGCCACGCCCTGGGGCGCGTAGGTCTGCGGCTCGACCATGATCTCCGCATGCACGATGCGCTCGCTGCGGCAGACGGCGAGGTAGTCGCCCATGAGGTGGTAAAAGTCCTCTTCCGTGCGCAGTACGGAGGCGCCGTGGTAGTACAGATCGAGGAAACTCTGCAGGTCCGTGAAGGCGCAGGCCGCCTCCACGTCGGCCTCGCTGGCGTAGGGCAGCGCGACGCCATTCTTTTCCGCGAGCGCCAGCAGGCGCCGGGGCTTGAGCGAACCGTCGATATGCAGGTGCAGTTCGCATTTCGGTGCGCCGCGGATCCAGCGCTCGAAGTCATCACTCACGGGGGTCTCCTCGCCGCTCATCAAGGCGCCCGATCATGGCCCCTGGTCCGACGCTGTGCAACGCGGTCGTGCTAACGTAGGCGTTTTTTACCGCGGAGAGCGACCGTGCAGGAACGCGAACCCGAAGCGCTCTGGCTCGCCGCGCCGGCGGCCTGCTGGACCGGCACCGGCGCCGATGCCGGCGGCGGCATCGTCATCCGCGGCAACCGCATCATCGAGCTGGTGCCAGCGGGTGGCGAGGCGCGCACTCCCGGGGCGCGGCGCGAGTCCGTCGCCGGTCTGGTGCTGCTGCCCGGGCTGGTGAACTGTCACCACCACTTCTACCAGACGCTGACCCGTGCCTTTCCGGCCGCGCAGCAGAAGGAACTGTTCGAGTGGCTGCAGGCGCTCTACCCGGTGTGGGCCGGGATCGACGGCGAGGCCGTCACCGTGTCGACCACGCTGGCGCTCTGCGAACTGCTGCTTTCCGGCTGTACCACTGCCGTGGACCACCACTACCTGTTCTCCGCGAGCACCGGCGACGCCATCGACCGGCAGGTCGAGGCCGCCGCCGACCTGGGGGCGCGGGTCGTACTGACCCGCGGTTCCATGAGTCTCGGCACTTCCCGCGGCGGCCTGCCCCCGGACAGCGTGGTGCAGGACGAGGACGCCATCGTCGCCGACTGCGAGCGGCTCCTCGCGCGCTACCACGACCCGGCAGACGACGCGCTGTGTCAGGTCGCCCTGGCGCCCTGCTCGCCCTTCTCCGTCTCCAGCGAGCTCATGACCGCGGTCGCTGCGCTGGCGGCGGAGCGCGGCGCCCTGCTGCATACGCACCTCGGCGAAACCGAGGACGAGAACAGGTTCTGCCTCGAGCGCTATGGCAAGCGCCCAGTGGATGTCCTCGAGGAGACCGGGTGGCTTCGGCCCGGCACCTGGCTGGCCCACGGCATCCATTTCACGGACGCCGAGATCGCCCGCCTCGGCGCCGCGCGCGTGGCGGTGAGCCACTGCCCCTCCTCCAACCTCTTCCTAGGCTCCGGGCTCTGCCCGGTGCTCGACCTCGAGGCCGCCGGCTGCCCCGTGGGCATCGGCGTCGATGGCTCCGCGTCCAACGACCACTCCAACCTCATGGAGGAGGTCCGGCAGGCGCTGCTGGTGCAGCGGCTGCGCTACGGCAGCGCGGCCGTGGCGGCCACGGACGCCCTGCGCTGGGGCACCGCGGGCGGCGCCGCGCTCCTCGGCCGGCGAGCCCTCGGCCGGCTGGCGGTAGGCGCCGTCGCGGACCTCGCCCTCTTCGATCCGGCCGAGGACCTGCGCTTCTCCGGCGCCGGCGACCTGGTCGCGGCGCTGGTCACCAGCGGCGCCCGGCGGGCGCGGCACGTCATGGTCGACGGCCGCTGGCGCCTCCGCGACTACGCGCTGGCGGGCGTGGACCTCGATGCGCTGCGCAGCCGCCACGCGGTTTGCGCGCGGCGGCTGCAGGCGGGGTAATACCCGGACGCGCCGGGGCTCCGGCACAAAGCTGCCGATTGCGGTATGGACTTTTTTCGGACTATATTTGGTCCTGAACAGGAGGGTGGGTATGAAGCTATCGAGGCAAATCAAGCCGATCAGTTACCTGAAGGCTCATGCCGCAGAAATCGTGCGCAACCTGTCACGGCAAGGCGAACCTCTGGTTATCACTCAGAACGGTGAAGCCAAGGTCGTGCTGCAGGGCATCGAAAGCTATGAGCAAACGCAGGAGACCATGGCCCTTCTGAAAATCCTCGCGCTCGGCTCGCAGCAGATCGAGGAGGGCAAAGTCCAGCCCGCCGGTGATGTCATTCAGCGGCTTCGAAGCCGGAGCAAGAAACGCGGATGACCTTCCGGGTCTTCCTGACCGACGATGCGTCACGGGATCTGGAGGAGTTGTACGACTACGTTGCGTCCCACGATGCGCCGGGCAAGGCGGATTATCTTCTCGAGCAAGTAGAGAAAGCTTTTTCGACCCTCTCCGACAACCCGGAGCGGGGAGCCTACCCAGGAGAACTGCTGGCCATCGGGCTTCGCGAGTACCGTGAGATTTTTTTCAAGCCCTACCGCATCATCTACAGAGTCATGACCGACATTGTCTATGTCATGGTCATTGCCGACGGCCGGCGCGACATGCAGACACTGTTGCAGCGACGCTTTTTGCGCGGCTGAACATCGCGGCACCAGCCACGCACTCGCCAACGGGGATCACGCAGGTCTGGCTGCCCAAAGACGACGGCGCGCGGCGCATCCTGTTCCTCGTCGACACCCGGAACCCGGGCGACCCGATGCTCCCTGGCGGCGCCTTCGAGCAGGTCGTCGAGCTTCGAGGCGATCCCGCCGGGTTCAGTCCGCGGCCGGTGGTTGCGGTGTCGTCAGCGTATCGAGGAACAGGGCGAAGGCCGCCTCGGCGTCAGTCTCCAGGCACACGGCAGCCGGCGTGCGACCGCTGTCGGGGGCTGGCGCCATGACCCCGGCGCTGGCGGCATCGAGGTGCCGGCGCGGGGAACCGTCGGCGGCGCGATCGGGCATGGAAAGGTCCGACCCGGGGAACCAGGGCTTGTCGGTGCCGGAGGCGGCAACCGACAGCGGCATCCTCTCGCCGCGGCAGAAACGCTCGGGGTCGACCACGGTCATCGCGGCGAGGACGTCCCAGTAGTAATACTCCCCCGAGTCGATGAACCAGTCGTTGGCGTCCAGGACCCGGTCCCACCAGTCCGCCGCCGGGTTGTCGGCCCGGGCCTTCACTTCCGCTGCGACGGCGGGCGTCACGCGGACATCGTTGGTCACGTCCAGGCCCACCACCTCGACGGCCAGCGGCCCGGCGAACACGCGGTCCGCCGCCACCGGGTCCACGTACAGGTTCCACTCCGCCTGCGTATTCGGGTGACCGTCCGTGAAACCCGGCACGATGATGTTCCCCGCCTCGCGGAGATTGCCGCCCATGATCACCAGCCGGTCCACCTTTGCCGCATCGCCCGGGTAGCGCTCGAGCCACTGGGCGATGTTGGTCAGCGGTCCCGTGGCGAGCAGCGTCACCGGCTCCGCGCTGGCGGTGATCGCCTCGTGGATGAGTTCCACCGCGTGCCCGTCCCGGGGTGTGCGCTCGCTCGCGGGCACCGCGACGCCGGACAGCGCGTCCATGTCTTCCTGCCAGGGCTCCGGGAACACGAAGTAGCCATCCAGCGGCACCGGGTCGCCACAGGCCGCGGGAATCGCGGCGCCGGCGGCGGCCAGGTCTGCCAGGGCGAGGGCATTGGCGACGCCGGGCCCGCAATGCGCCTCACCGCTGCCGGCCACGGTGATGGCGCGCAGGTCCACGGCCGGATGGCGGGCGAGAAAAAGCAGCGCCGCCCAGTCGTCGATGGCCATGTCCGTATCGAAGACGACGGGGGTGGGCCGCGGGGGTGCTGCCTCGAAGCGCTCCCAGTCCGCGAGCAGGGCGTCAAGCGCGGCGCTGCCGACCCGCCAGGCGGCCTCCAGCGCCGGCCGCCCCTCGTCCGGGTAGGACGCGGTGGTGCTCCAGGCCGCCGTCCGGCCCGGGGGCGGCATCGTGAAGTTGCTCGCCGTGCGCAGCACCAGCACCCGGTCCGGGTCCACCAGCTGCTCGCGGGCAAGGCGATGCAGCGCCGTGAGTGTACCGCTGTCCTCCATGTTCGAGGTCATGAATTCCATCCCGCTGCCCGCATAGAGCGGCACCCAGTCATTGGCCCAGCGGTTCAGCTGTTCGCCGTGCCAGTAGGTGCTCGCCGAGAGGGTCTCGCCCACGGTGACGAAGGGCGGGCGCTGCGCCTCCGGGAAACCCTCGTAGGCGGCGCGGAAAGCCTTGAGTGCCGGCGTATCCGGCAGCGCCACGTCGCGCGTCTGCCGGAAGGCCCAGTCCGCGAGCGCCGCGTTCAGGGGAAAACTGATCGTGTCCAGGGTCCAGCCCGTGGAGACATCCTGCGGCCCCTGCGCCGGCTCGTCGGCGCCGAGGGGGATGAAGCCGTAGGGCCAGTGGTCCGGGATCTCCCGGGCGTCGATCTCGTAGACGAGGTCGCCGTCGACCACGGCACGCGCCCAGGCGGCGGAGCCCAGGGACAGGTCTTCCGGATCGGCGCCGGCGATGCCGGCCACCAGCCAGTAGGCCCGCGACAGGTCGAAGCGCTCATCGAGGCCCAGCGCCATGATGGACGCGGTCGCGTTGGCAATGCCGCCGCCGACACAGATCAGCAGCACGCCGTCTTCCGTCAGGTAGAGCGGGTACTCGCCGAGGGGAAAGGGGTAGCGTTCGGCAATTTCCGAACGCTCGACCCAGTACTGCAGTTCCCCGGGCCGGTCGCCGGTGGGTTCGCCGTACTCGAACATGGTGACGACCACGGCGCGCACGGGCACCGGCTCGGCGCGCACCGCGGACGCGAGGCTGCCGGCAAGCAGCGCGAGACACAGGGTCAGGATGCAGCGCATCAGGGGTTCTCCTCTCGTTCCCGGGCCGCGAGGGCCCGCAGGGTCAGTTCCAGGGCGGCCAGGGCCGCGGCGACATCCTCTTCCGCCACGGATTCCGCCGGGTGGTGGCTGATGCCCCCGGCGCAGCGGACGAAGAGCATGCCGACATCGGTGAGTTCCGCCAGGCTCATGGCATCGTGGCCGGCGCCGGAGACGATGGACACGGGATTGAGCCCGAGATCCAGGACCGCGTTCTCGAGCACCCGCTGCAGCCAGCTCGCGCACTCGACCGCCGGCGCCCGGTGCGTTTCCTCCCAGGCAACGCGCATACCCCGGCTTCCGATCAGCCGGGCCAGCTCGTCCGTGAGAGCCTCCACGGCGAGGTCCCGGGTGTGGTCCCGCCCGGCGCGGATGTCCACGGTGAACTCGCAGTCCCCGGGGATCACGTTCGGCGCCCCCGGGTAGCACTGCAGCTGGCCGACGGTGGCGACGATCTCGAAGCGGTCAGCGATGCGCTCCACCAGGTGCACGGCGCTGGCGGCGGCGACCAGGGCATCCTGGCGCATGTTCATCGGCACGGTGCCCGCGTGCCCGGCGCGCCCGCTGACCCGGACGCGGAAGCGCCGGGCGCCGGCGATGCTGGGCACCACACCGAGGGGCTGGTCGTTGTCCTCGAGCACAGGCCCCTGCTCGATGTGCACCTCCAGGTAGCCGACCAGTTCCTCGCCGGCACGGCTGGCGCTGCCGATAGCGGCCGGATCGCAGCCGAAGGCACCCAGCGCTTCGCCAAGGGTCGTGCCATCGCCGTCGCGCAGATCGAACCAGGCCGGGTCCCAGCTGCCGGCGACGGCACGGCTGCCGAGGAGCGTGGTGCCGAAGCGGGCCCCCTCCTCGTCCCCGAAGCCGAGGAGATCGACATGGAACGGCAGCGCCTCCCCGGCGGCGTGAAAACCCGCCATGGCTTCGAGCGCAACGAGCACACCGAGAATGCCGTCGTAGCTGCCGGCGTTGCGCACGGTATCGAGGTGGGAACCAAGCATCAGGGTCCGGCGTGGACCGTCTCCCGGCGCCGCGAGCCTGCCGCAGAGATTGCCGGCCGCATCCTGCCACGCCGCCAGGCCCGCCTCCTCGAGCCACCCGGCGACGCGGGCGTTGCAGCGGGCGTGCTCGGGCGTCAGGAAGCTCCGGTAGATGCCATCGTCGAGGGAGGAAATCGACGCCAGCTCATCGCAGCGGGCCATCACCCGGGCCGCCGCCGCGCGCTGCTCGGGCGTCGCCTCGAAGACTTGCTGTGCGGGCGGCGTGTCCACGGGCAGGCGTCTACCGGCCTGCGGCGAACACGTCGAGAGCGGCGGCCACGGCCTCGCCGGCCGGGGCGGCAACGCCCTCGAGGCGCAGGCACTGCTCGAGGCTGGCGAGGGTCGTGAGTACCGCGTCCCGCCGGGCGTTGTAGCCCATGGTGCCGATCCGCCAGATCACGCCGTGCAGTGGCCCGAAGGAGGTACCGATCTCGATGCCGAAGTCCGTCAGCATGCGCCCGCGAACCGCATCACCATCGACGCCGTCGGGGATGTACACGCCCACCACGTTGTGCATGCGGTGTGCCTGGTCGCCGAAGAGGCGCAGGCCCATGGCCGCGAGGCCGGCGGCCAGGGCCGCCCCCGCGACGCGGTGCCGCTCCACCGCGTTGTCGATGCCCTCCTCCAGCGCGATGCGTGCGCATTCGCGGGCGCCGTAGAGCATGCTGGTGGCTTCCGTGTGATGGTTCAGGCGGGCCTCGCTCCAGTAATCCATGATCATGGCGAGGTCAAAATAATTGGAGCGAATGCGCGCTCCCCCCGCGTCCTCGTCACCCTCGGCGCGGAGGCCGCGCTCCACGTGGCGCCGCTCGCGAATGAGCGAAGCGGCGCGGTCCGACAGCGTGACCGGAGCGATGCCCGACGGTCCGCCCAGGCACTTCTGCAGCCCCGCGGAAACAGCGTCGAGGCCCCAGGCATCGGTCTCGAAGGGGTTGCCGACGATGGACGCGGTGCAGTCGCAGTAGAACAGCACCTCGCGCTCCCGGCACAGGCGACCGAACTCGTCGAGGGGCTGGCACATGGTGGTCGAGGTGTCGCCCTGCACCGTGGCGAGGAGCTTCGGCCGAACCCGGTCCAGGGCCTCGGCAAGCTGCGCCGGGTCGCAGACTTCCCCCCAGGGGACGCTGATCGTATGGACTTCCGCGCCGCAACGCTCGGCGATCTCCGTGAGCAGCTGGCCGAAGCGCCCCATGACCGGCACCAGCACCCGGTCGCCGGGCTCCAGCAGCGACACGAGGCAGGCCTCGATGCCACCGCGCGCGGTGCTGTCGACGAGGAAGGTCCAGCGGTTTTCCGTGCGGAAGACGCCGCGGTAGAGGGCCATGGCCTGGTTCATGCAGGCGGTCATGGACGGGTCGAACTGGCCCACGAGCTGGTGGGACATCGCCCGCAGCACGCGCGGGTCGCAGGTGATCGGCCCCGGGCCCATCAACAGGCGAGGCGGAGGCAGGAAGCTCGAGCGCAGCGCGGGCGCCAGGTCGTCGAAATTCACGGGTCACCCTCCACGGCTAGGTCAGCGGGGCGAGCAGCGGCGCGGCCAGCTGCCACAGCATGCGGCCACCCACCAGGAGGAGGAAGACCGAGAAAACCCTTTTCAGCGTCAGGCCCGACAGACCGCTGCCGATCCTGACGCCCAGGGGCGCGAACAGCATGGTCATCGGCACGATGGCGAGAAAGCCCGGCAGGTTGACCGCGCCAAAGGTGCCGACGGGCGCATCCGCCGGCGTCTCGGGCAGCACCACCATGAGCAGCGCCCCCGGGAGCGCGATCACCAGCCCGAAGAGCGCCGCAGTGCCCACCGCCCGGTGGGCGACCACGTTGAAGGCGGTCATGGCGGTGACCCCCAGGGTGCCACCGCCGATGCCCATCATCACCGAGATACCGCCGATCACCGCGGCGATCAGCCACTGCCAGGGTCGCGCCGGCAGGCTGTCGCGCAGTGGCGGCGCGTTCGGGCGGAAGATGTTGTTGAGGGCAATGGCAACGGCCACCACGCCGAAGACGCCGGTAAGCAGCAGACCGTTGACGAGCGACGCCGTGACACTGCCGAGCACCACGCCCGCCACCATCGCCGGCAGCCAGGCGCGGAAGAGTGCGAGATCGACGTTGCCGCGGGCGTGGTGCGCCCGCGCCGAGGCGATGCTGGTGGGAACGATAGTCAGCAGGGACGTGCTGGTGGCGATGAGCATCGCCGACGGCGGCGAAATGCCCAGCGACTGGAACACGAGGAACAGCACCGGGACGATGACGATGCCACCGCCGACCCCGAGCAGGCCGGCGAGAATACCGGCAAGGATGCCGGCGCCGGCCAGGGCGGCGAGCACCGGCAGCCACTCGACCAGCCCGCTCAAGGGGCGGCCCCCGCCGGGCCGACGGGCGCCGCGCCGTCGCTGCGCGGGTCCGTCGCCGCGGTCACGGACCCGTCCGCCGCCTGGCAGACGGCGCCGGCGTGGCCCATGAGTTCGCTCCGTGCCGGCACTTCGCGCACCGCGTGGCCGAGGGCGCGCAGCCCCGGCGCCAGCCGCGGGAACAGGTCCGCCTCGAGCTTGAGGTCCTGGCTGTCATCGCCCCAGGTCCGGCCGAGGAGCCAGCGGCCTCGGGCAATCGCCTCGGCGAGAGGCTCACCGCCGTAGTGGTAACGCGTGAACAGCGCCGCCTGGGTTTGCGGTTGCCCCTCCCCGCCCATGGTGCCGTAGGCCAGGCGCCGGCCGTCGTCGAAGAGCGCCAGCGCCGGGTTGAGCGTGTGTCGCGGCTTGCGCCGCGGCCCGAGGGCGTTGCGGTCCGCCGGGTTGCGGCTGAAGCCGAGGCCGCGGTTGTTCCAGCTGAGGCCGTAGTCCGGGTGTACCAGACCGGCGCCGAACTCCCAGTAGAGGCTCTGGATGAAGCTGACCAGGCAGCCCTCGCGGTCCAGGGCGCCCATCCAGACCGTGTCGCCGTGCTCCGCGCGCTGCGGCCAGGGACTGGCACTCGAGTCGTCGATCGCCGCCGCATGCCGGCGCAGCGCCGCCGGCTCGAGCAGCCCGGGCCAGCGCTCGGAGAGCCGCGACGGGTCCGCAACCTCCGCATCGCGTACCGTGAAGGCGCGCTTCGTGGCCTCCACCAGCGCGTGCACGGCCTCGAGCTCGGACGGCGAGGGGTGCGCCCGGCGCCAGGCGTCGTGGATGGCGAGGATCAGCAGCGAGGCGATGCCCTGGGTCGGCGCCGGCAGGTTGAACACACGTGCCCCGGCGAGGCGGGCGGTGAGCGGCGTGACCCGGCGCGCGCGATAGGCGGCGAAATCGTCCCGGCGCAGGGGGCTGCCCTGCTCCGCAAGCCAGCCGGCCAGCTCCGTCGCCAGCGCCCCGCGGTAGACCGACTCCGTGCCCTCGACGGCGACCCGCTCGAGAAAGCGGGCGAGACCGGGGTTGGCGAGCTGCTCGCCGGCGGCCAGGGGACGGCCCTGCGGGCAGTACACGGCCTGGTAGGCGGCGGCATCGGCGAGCACCGGCTGTACCTTGGCGCTCGCCGCGGCGAGGCTGGCGGTAACCGTGATGCCATCGCGGGCGAGCGCCGCGGCCGGCGCCAGCAGTTCGGCGAGGGGGCGAGCCGGGTAGCCATACTCGGCGGCGCAGCCGCGGGCCTCGCGCCAGCCGTCCAGGGTACCGCCCAGGCAGAGCGCCGCCGGGCCGCCGCGCGCCGGCACCCCGTCGAGCCCCTGCGCCGCGTACCACTCGGGCGTGGCGAGGGCGGCGCTGAAGCCACAGGCGTCGATCGCGACCGGGTTCTCCCCCGGGGCCTGCAGCAGCCAGAAACCGTCACCACCGAGGCTGTTCATGTGCGGGTACACGACGCTGATCGCCGCCGAGGCGGCGATCATCGCATCGATCGCGGAGGCGCCGTCCTCGAGGAGCGCCTGGCCGATCCGCGCCGCGGTGGCGTGCGGCGCGCTGAACGCGACCTGAGGATGGCTCACGGGCTGGCGAGATCAGCGGGCGTCGGCGGGCGCGGGCCGTAGCGATCCCAGTTCGCGAGGAGCGTATCGATGACCCGCGAACCGACCAGGTAGGCGGACTCCAGGGACGCGTCCAGCCCCGCGTAGCCCTCGTTCTCGGCGAGGAGATTCTCGGCGGCACTGACCCCGGGCGGCGGCATGGTGTAGTTGCTCGCGGTGCGCAGCACCATCACCCGGTCGCGGTCGACACGGCCGGCACGGTCGAGCCAGGTAATGGACTGCATCGTGCCCGTTTCCTCCATGGCGGACGTCACGAATTCCCCCTCACCGTCGGTCCAGTAGTCGACCCAGTCATTGGCCCAGTCGTTGAGAATCTCGCCGTGCCAGAAGGTCAGTGCGGCCAGGTTGTCCCCCTTGAGAACGAAGGGCGGCTTCTGCGCCTTCGGGTGCTCCGTGTAACGCTCGCGGGTCCCGGCCAGGGACTCATAGTCCGGCAGCGCGATGTCCTTTGTCAGCTGGTAGGCCCACTCCGTCAGTGCGGGGTTCAGGCGGAACAGCTCGCCGGTCGGCTCCGGCCGGTCGGCATCGAAGGGCTCGTCCGTGTAGCGCGCGAGGTAGCCGTACTTCCAGTCCTCCGGCATCTCCCGGGGATCGATCTCGTGCGCAAGGTCGCCGTCCACGAGGTACTCGGCCCAGGCGGCCGAACCGATGGAGGCGTCCTCCGGATCGACGCCGGAGATGCCGGCGACCAGCCAGTAGGCGCGGGTGAGATCGAAGCGCGGGTCCATGCCCAGCATCATCACCGACGCCGCGGCCTTGGCGGTGCCGATACCGGTTACCATGACGAGCAACTTCGACGCCGGGTCGTAATACAGGTCGTGGTGCGCCGGGAAAGCGATCCGCTCGGTAAGCTCCCGGCGCTCCAGCCAGAGCTGGAACTCCCCGGCCTGGTCGCCCCGGTCCTCGCCGATCTCGAACATGGTCACCAGTACGGCGCGGACCTCCTTCGGCGCCGGCGTGGCGGGCGCGGCCAGCGCGGCGGGCAGGGCAAGCAGGGCACCGAAGCACAGCGCCAGGGCGGGTGCCACAAAAGAAGAACGGCTCATGGGGTCTCCTCGGTTCGGGTGGATGCGGGGGCGAGCTCGCAGAGCGCATAGCGGCGGCAGAGGAAGCCGTGGCTGCGCGCGTCGGTGGCGAGCACTGCCGCCGGGTCGCCGGCCAGGGCTCGCTCGAAGTTCGCGAGGCGCAGCGCGTAGCGGCTCAGGAGCGCCGCCTTCAGGGGCTCCGGGGCAAAGCTGTAGCTCAGGCTGTTGCGCGAGAGCAGGACCAGTTCCTCCCAGGACAGGTTGAACTCGCGCACGGCGACGAAGAACTCATCGGTCAGGTTCGAGTCCCACATGCCGCGATCGTCGGTGGACAAGGCCACCGGGACGCCGGTGCGCAGATACTCGGGAAAGGGATGCTGCGCGTAGTCATCGACGTATTCCAGCAGGAGATTCGAGATCAGGTTGATCTCCACGAGATAGGGGCCGTGACGCATGAGGCGCAGCGTGTGCGGGTCCGTGATGAGGTTGATCCCGTGGCCGATGCGATCCGCGCCGAGCAGCAGGGTATCGCGCACGTGGTGGTTGGGCTCGTCCACCTCGCCCGCGTGGATGGACAGGCGCACCCCATGGTGCTCGCGGCGCAGTGCCCGGAGCGTGTCCAGGAAGCGCAGCGGGTGACCCTTGTCGTTGTCCTCGCGCCCGACCATGTTGACCGCGACGAAGAGATCGCGGTTGCGCGCCACGAAGGCATAAAGCGTGCGCAGCATCTCCTCGGCGTTCGGCGCAAAGCGCAGGATCGCCACCTGCAGCTTCACCGCGACGCCCGTCGCCGCCGCATCCGCCTCGCGCAGGCGATCACGATAGATGGCCGCTACCGCGTCGGGCGGAAAGCGGCTGCCGTCGGGACGGAGGTAACCGAGCACGCCGATCATCGTCTCCAGGTAGAGCAGGCCCTCGCGCCCGAAGGCCTGCATGTTGCGGACGAGCGCATCGGCCGTGAAGTAGGGGTTCAGGTAGAGATCGCCCATGCGCTGCCAGTGGGTTTGGAAGAACTCGTCCCGGCCCTCGTGGGCCTTGTCCAGCACCATGCTGTCCAGCCAGGCCCGGCGCTGGCCGGCGTCGAGGTCCTCGAGACGCTCGAACTCCCCCCGCTCGCAGGGCGATAGCTGCTCCCAGCTGCTCTCCTGCAGCGTAAGGAACAGCAGCAGGTACGGGGCGGGGCCGAAGGCATCGCCGCCATAGGGCCGGCAATTGTCGATGCGAACCCGCGTGTAGAAATGATAGCCGCGCTCGGCCTGGGCCAGGGCGAGCTCGTAGAACCAGTCGTCGAGGACAGACCCGGAGAGGTGGTTGTGGAGGTCGCCGCCCTTGGGCATGGCATAGAGGAAGCGGTAGAGCTCCTCGTCGGTCGCCTCGGTCTTGAAGCGCTCGAACCACGCCCCGGTGTCGACCGCCGGCGGCGGCACCGCCGCGCCGGCGCCCCCGGCGAGCAGGGCGAGGAGCGCGGCGGCCGCGAGGCACAGCCCGCCGGCCCAGCCACGGCGCCGGCGGGGCGGCGTTGGCGAGGTGTGTCGTTCAGTCACGGAGAGTCTCCAGCATGAGCGGCGTAGCACAGGGGGCAGCGAGCAAGAAGAATGCCACCGGCACCCCCGGCGCGGGAACACCGCGATTATGGCACGGCGGCGACACCCCTCGCACCAGCGCAGGGCACTCTGCGCCGGCAGAGTGCAGCGAGGGCGGCGACGGCCCCGGCGCCACGATGGTATGGTACTTGCCTTCCCCGGGGGGGAACCCCGAAGGAGACAGCAACCCGTGACCGATCCCTACCCCCGAGACCTGCGCGGCTACGGCCAGCACCCGCCGGGCTTCCGCCTGCCCGGCCACGCGCGCATCGCCGTGCAGTTCGTGGTCAATATCGAAGAGGGCGGGGAAAACTGCGTCCTGCACGGCGACCCGGCCTCCGAGACCTTCCTCTCGGAGATCATCGGCGCCGAAGCCTACCCGGACCGGCACATGAGCATGGAGTCGCTCTACGAGTATGGCAGCCGCGCCGGCTTCTGGCGCCTGCACCGGCTGTTCACGCGCCGGCGGGTGCCGGTGACGGTGTTCGCGGTCACCAGCGCGATTGCCCGCAACCCGGAGGCCGTGGCCGCCATGCGCGAGGCGGAGTGGGAAATCGCCTGCCACGGCCTGCGCTGGATCAGCTACCAGCAGGTGCCGGCAGCGGTCGAGCGCGAGCACATGCAGCGTGCCATCGCCTGGCACGAGGAACTCACGGGGGCAAGGCCGTTGGGCTGGTACACGGGCCGGGACAGCCCGAATACACGGCACCTGCTGCTGGAGGCCGGCGGTTTCCTCTACGACTCGGACTCCTACGCTGACGACCTGCCCTACTGGGTCGACGGCTCTCACGGCCCGCACCTGGTCATCCCCTACGCGCTGGACACGAATGACATGCGCTTCGCCACGGCCCAGGGCTTCAACAGCGGCGACCAGTTCTTCAGCTACCTTCGCGACGCCTTCGACGTGCTCTACGCCGAGGGCGAACACTGCCCCCGGCTGCTCAACGTCGGCCTGCACTGCCGCCTCGCCGGACGGCCCGGCCGCTTCCGGGCCCTGCAGCGTTTCCTGGACCATGTGCAGGCACACGACCACGTGTGGCTCTGCCGGCGCGAGGACCTCGCCCGGCACTGGCACGAAAACCACCATCCCGACCAGGAGGGCCGCCATGACTGACAGCTCACGCCGGCGCCGGCCCGGCGCGCCCGGTTCCACCCGCCGACCCCGCGCCAGCGGGGCCTCCACGATCCTGGCCACCTCTCTCGCCGCAGCGTCGACCACCGCCGCACCCTCGGTGGAGGACCTGGTGCAGGCACTCGGCCTCGAGGCGCACGTGGAGGGCGGTTATTTCCGCCGCACCTACGCCGCGGAGGAGCACCCGCGGGTGCAGACCCCGGCGGGCGAACGCTACAGCCTGACCTCGATCTTCTACCTGCTGACGCGCGAATCCCCCACCGGCCACTTTCACCGCAACCGCTCGGACATCGTCCACTACTTCCAGCTCGGTGACCCCATCACCTACTACCTGCTGCACCCGGATGGACGGCTGGAGACGGTCGTCATGGGCCAGGACGTGGCCGCGGGTCAGCGCCTGCAGCTCACGGTCCCCGGCGGCATCTGGAAGGCGTCGTCCCTCGGCGAGGGCCCGCATGGCTACGGCCTGATCAGCGAAGCGGTGAGCCCCGGTTTCGACTACGCCGACATGACCCTCGGTGACGCCGCCAAGCTGGCCGAGGCCTTCCCCGAGCACGCCGAGCTCGTGCGGCGCCTCGCCCACGGCGACGACGGGAAAAGTACCCAAGGCGGGCGTTGACGCCTCCCCCCGGCCGACGCACCATTCCGGTGCGTCTGCGCCAGCCTGAGGAGCCCGACCGTTCCCCGCGCCGCCCGCCGTGCCCCGGCACCGGCCCCGGACCGCGCCAACTCCCTGATTCAAGGGCACATTCACGTGAATCGCTCCCGGCCCCCGGAAAACGGCGGTCTTGGCATCAATTCTGCTAAGTAGAGCGAAAGCGAAAGCGCAGCAGCTGAAACTGCGACGCCACAAGAACGTGGTCAACAGCGTCGCAAACGGGCCCCGGCCGAGCCGGCGGCCGCCTGAACTCGTCGAGGAGAAACCATGAACGTACCCGCGAAACGCCTGCCGCTGGCCGCGGCAATCACCGCGACCCTGGCCGCGGGCCAGCCCCTGCTGGCCCTGGGACAGGACAACCCGGCCCTGGAGGAAATCGTCGTCACCGGCTCCCTGCGCAGCCTGCCGGGTGAGGATGTCGACGTCTTCGGCTTCGGCAAATCGCTGCTGGAGACGCCGCGCTCGGTATCCACGATCAGCGCCGACCAGATGGAGCGTTTCAACGTCAACGATATCGACGAGTTGATAGCCTTTTCGCCGGGCACTTTCACCCAGTCCTTCTTCGGCGTCGCCGGCTCCCTGGATATCCGGGGCACGGCCGGTGAGACCTATTTCCGCGGCATCCGCCGGGTGGATAACCCCGGCAACTACGCGACGCCCATCGCCGCCGCGGACCGGGTCGATATCGTGCGCGGCCCGGCCTCGCCGATCTACGGGCCTGCCAAGGTCGGCGGCTACCTGAACTTCAATCCCAAATCCGCGAGGGCCGGCTCCGGCGAGTATCTTGACGAGAACACCGGCGGCCTCTCCTACACCACCGGGAAATGGGACCGCCAGGTCCTCGCGGGAGATCTTGGGGGGCCCATAGGGGACAACGCGGGCTACTATCTCTACGGCGAATACGAGGACTCCGACAGTTTCTATGACAACACGGCGACGGAGCAGACGATTCTGCAGGCCGCCTTTGATGTCGATCTCACGGAGCGGCTGCACCTGCAGTTCGGGGCCATGTACCACGATTTTCTCGGCAACCAGGTGGCCGGTTGGAACCGGCTGACCCAGGACCTTGTCGACAACGGCACTTACGTCACCGGCACAGCGCAGCCCCTGGATACCGACGGTGACGGCAAGATCTCGGACCAGGAGTACAATGCAACAGCCGCCTTCGGCCCCGATGGGCAGACTATTTCACAGTTCTTCCTCTTCCCGAGTTTTGTCACCGAGGAGGACCTCAACCCCCTGAGTGCCCTCGAAAACCCCGGCACCACCACACTCAGCCGGAGCAACGTACTCGTCGATCCCAACGACGAGTTGGATAACGAGACCTTGACGCTCTACTTCGATGCCATCTACGAGATGGACAACGGCCTCAAGGTGACCAACCAGCTCTTCTATGAGAGCCTCGAGAACAATAACGAGAATGCCTACGGTTTCTCCCAGGGCGGCGAGACCTGGGTGTTCGAGGAGAAGCTCATCTTTGCCTACACGCTCGACGGCAACGGCATGACGTCCAGCCTTCAGTTCTCCCCTTCGGTCCGACACACGGATTTCGAACGGGGCAACGATTTCGCCAACGAATATTTCGACCGGCGCGACCTGTCTCAGACGGCCGCCGAGCGTGATCCGTCCCTGGACACACGCCTGCTGTCGACGCAGATCGACGCCGATTACGACGACTACCGCTTTGGCGACTACACCATGTGGGGCCTGGCCTTCCTGGGGGACTTCGTTTGGGACAACGGCCTCAACATCACCTTGGGGCTGCGCCAGGACTGGCTTGATATGGAGTCCAACTCGGACCTCAACCGCTTGCTGTCTCCCGATCCGGACCTGGTAGCAGCGAACCCCAATGGTATCGTCACTGTTACCGACAGCGACGACATCACCTCCTGGACCGTGAGTGCCAGCTGGGCGACACCCCTGGGACTCATACCCTATGCGACCATCTCGGAGCAGTCGACCGTGGTTGCCAGCCAGATGGGCGACCTGCCGGTCGCCCTCGTCCGCGACGGCACGGCAACGGACGTCTCCGAGCTCGTCGAGTTTGGTATCAAGGGCAGCTATCTCGACGACACGCTGTACTTTGCGCTGGCCGCCTACGAGCAGGAGCGCACGGACTTCAATGCCCAGGACATCGTCACCAACGCGACAACGCAGACAGAAGGCTATGAAGCCGAGCTTCGCTGGGTAGTCACACCGCAGCTCGTGGTCACGGCCGCCTGGACCAATGTCGAGGTGACCATGGCAACGGCCGTGGAGAACGGGACACAGTTCAGCTTCTTCGGCGCCGGCGATATGCCTCAGATCAATCCGGCCCTCATCTATGGCGGCCAGGCCATCGGTCTCATTCCCGTGGGCGGAGAAGGCAACGTCGCGGGCCTGAAGCAGGGTATCCCCGAAAATATCTTCTCGGCGACGGCCACCTACGACTTCGACAATGGCCTGGCGGTAAACGCCAGTGTGATCGACGTCGATTCGACCTATTCGAGCTTCTCGAAGGTCGTGGAACTACCGGCCTACACCCTGGTCAATGCTGGCATCAGCTATGAGACTGATAACTGGAAGCTCAGCCTCACGGGCAAGAACCTCACCGACGAGGAGTACTTCCGGGCCAATTTCACCAATCTCTTCGGCGCACAGATCGTCCTGCCGGAACTCCCGCGTCACTGGGTCGCCAAGGTGGACTACCGCTTCTAGCGGCCTGAACGACTGCATCCGGTCCATGCAGCCTTCCAAGCCCTCGCAAGAGGGCTTTTTTTTATTGCCATTCCGTTCCGAGCGAGTACGGGATGATTCTCGGGCGCTTCAAGCTCGTCCCTTTTCGCAGTTTCCCGGATCGGATGCCGGAGAGTGCCCCCAGTCGCTCCCCGATACACGCTTTGTGGGGGCACTCTCCGGCATCCGCCCCTACCGCCCTGGCTCCGTTCCGGCGCCCCGGTTATGCGAGCGGCTGCAGGGGTGAGGGCAGGAACTGGAGAAACAGGGCCCCCGGCCCCTCGAGACCGGCGCGGCCGGTGACTTCGGCGAGGAGCCAGGTGCACTGGCATGCAGTTTGCTATTTTTCCCTGTACCGCGGCTGACCCGCGCAGCGAACCAGGCCCCTTGCCATGGATGACACCCCGATCAGCGATGCTGAACTCGATGCCCTCGCCCGCCTGGCCGGGCTGACGATCCCGGCCCACTGCCGCGAGGGTGTGCGCCTGCATCTCGCCAACGCACGCCGCATGCTCGAGGCACTGGAGCCGCTGGCAGGCGACGGGGAGACACTCAGCCTCGCGCCGGTCTTCGACCCCGCGCCAGGCAGCGGCGGGCCGGGCGCGGCGTGATCGACGCCGGAGCCCTCGCCGGCACGGTGCGCCGCGGTGAGATCACCGCGAGTGACGCCGTGGCGCAGGCCCTCGCCCGCGTCGACGCGGCCAACGGCACGCTCAACGCCTTCACCGCCGTGGTCGCCGAACGCGCCAGGCGCCGGGCGGAAGCAATCGACCGGCGCCTGGCTGCGGGCGAGGATCCCGGCCCCCTGGCCGGCGTACCCTTCGCGGTGAAGAACCTCTTCGACGTCGCCGGGCTCACCACCACCGCCGGCAGCCTGATCAACCGCGACCTGCCGGCCGCGGCAGAAGATGCTCTACTCGTCCGGCGGCTGGAGGCCGCCGGCGCCGTGCTGGTCGGCAGCCTGCACATGGGCGAATACGCCTATGACTTCACGGGCGAGAACGTCCACGACGGTCCCTGCCGTAACCCGCACAATCCCGGCTGTATGACCGGCGGCTCTTCCTCCGGTGCGGGGGCCGCCGTCGGCGGTGGCCTGGTGCCGTTCGCTCTCGGTTCGGACACGAACGGGTCGATCCGCGTGCCGGCGTCGCTGTGCGGCGTCTTCGGCCTGAAGCCCACCTACGGCCGCCTGCCGCGCACGGGCACCTATCCCTTCTGCGACAGCCTGGACCACGTGGGGCCGCTCGCAGCGACGGTATCGGACCTGGCCCTGGTCTACGACGCGCTGCAGGGCTTTGACGCGGGCGATCCGGCCTGCGCCCGCCGCGTCCCCGAACCGGCCGGCGCAACCCTTGCGACAGGGCTTGACGGTGTGCGCGTTGCGCGGGCCGGGGGCTTCCTAGCGGCCCCGGACTACCCACAGGCCCGCGCCGCCGTGGACCGGGTCTGCGCGGCACTCGACGTGAGCGGGGAAGAGCCCCTGCCCGGCGCCGCTGCCGGCCGGGCCGCGGCCTACCTGATCACCAACGCCGAGGGGGCGGCGCTCCACGACCGGCACCTGCGCGAGCGCGTCGATGACTTCGACCCGGACACCCGCGACCGTTTCCTTGCCGGCGCCCTCCTCCCCGCGAGCTGGTATCTGCGTGCGCAGGCCGCGCGCCGGGCCTGGCGCGAGGAGATGGCGGCGGTGTTCCGGCGCACGGACCTGCTGGTAGCGCCCTGCACGCCCTGCCCCGCGCCGCCCCACGGAACCCGCTACCTCGAGCTCGCGGGACGCCGGGAACTGCTGCGGCCCAACCTCGGCCTGTTCACCCAGCCGTTCTCCTGCATCGGCCTACCCGTCGTGAGCGTGCCGCTCTGGCTGCCCGGGGAAACACTACCCATTGGCGTACAGCTGGTGGCCGCCCCCTGGCGTGAGGACCTCTGCCTGCGGGCTGCGCAGGCCCTTGCCGAGGCCGGCGTTGCCGAAGCGCGACCGGGGGTGGTGTAATGCCGAACCCCGGCCAGCGGCCCGGCTCCAACCTGCCAACCGCGGAGAGACCGTCATGAGAGACTTCATCCAGGCCCTGCCCAAGGCAGAGCTGCACGTGCATCTCGAGGGCACGCTGGAACCGGAACACATCTTCGCCCTGGCCCGGCGCAACGGCATCACCCTGGAGTACGAGCGTCCCGAGGACGTGGTCGCGGCCTACGATTTCCACGACCTGCCCTCCTTCCTGAAGATCTACTACGCCGCCATGAACGTGCTGCGCGAGGAGGCCGACTTCTACGAGCTGGCCTGGCACTACTTCCGCCGCGCCGCCGCGCAGAACATCGTTTACGTCGAGCCGTTCTTCGACCCACAGGCACACACGGTACGCGGCGTGCCCTTCGAGACAGTGATCAACGGTATCAGCCGGGCCCAGCACGATGCCGCGGAGAAGCTCGGGGTGGAGAGCAACCTCGTGCTCTGCTTCCTGCGCGACATGAGTGCCGAGTCCGCCGCCGAGACCCTGGCCACGGCCGAGCCCTTCCTCGACCGCATCATCGGCGTGGGCCTCGACTCGGACGAGAAAGACAACCCGCCGTCAAAATTCGCCGAGGTCTTTGCCCGCGCCCGCTCGCTCGGCCTCAAACTGACCATGCACTGCGACGTGAACCAGAAGGACATTCTCGACCACCTCCGCGAGTGCCTGGATCTCATCGGCGTGGACCGCATCGACCACGGGATCAACGCCCTGGAGGACCCGGCACTCTGCGACGCCATCGTCGAGCGCGGCCTCGGCCTGACGATCTGCCCGGTGTCGAACCGCTTCGTGGTGCAGAGCCTGACCGGCGACGAGATCCGGCAGATGCTGGCGAAGGGCATGCGCGCCACGATCAACTCCGACGACCCCGCCTATTTCCGCGCCTATCTCAACGAGAACTTCGAGGCCCTGGTCCGGGAAGCCGCCTTCACGGAAGCCGAGGTCCTGCAGCTCGTGCGCAACGCCTTCACGGTGAGCTGGCTCCCGGACAGCCGCAAGACCGAGTACCTGGCGCGGGTCGACAGCGCCTCGCGCAGCGCGGCCGGGCACTGACGTGGCGGGGCTCCTGGAAACGCGCTTCGGCATCGAGGCGCAGGGCAGCACTGTCCGCCGCGAGCTTATGGCGGGTGTCACGACCTTCCTTGCCATGGCCTACATCACCGTCGTCAACCCGGCGATCCTCTCCGAGGCGGGCATGGACTTCGGTGCCGTTTTCGTCGCCACCTGCCTCGCCGCCGCCATCGGCACCGCGGTCATGGGCCTCTATGCCAATTACCCGGTGGCGCAGGCCCCGGGCATGGGCCAGAACGCCTTCTTCACCTACGGCATCGTGCTGGGCATGGGCTACGCGTGGCAGACCGCGCTCGGCGCCGTGCTCATCTCGGGGATCATCTTCATCCTGCTGTCCGTACTGCCCGTACGCGAGTGGCTGATCAACGCCATTCCGCGCTCCCTGAAGCTCGGCATCTCCGCCGGCATCGGCCTGTTTCTCGGCATCATCGCCCTCACCGGCAGCGACATTATCGTCCGCGACCCGGCGACACTGGTGTCCCTCGGCAACCTGGCGGCCCTGCCGGCAGCGCTGCTGCTCGTCGGCTTCGTGGTCATCGCCGCCCTGTCCGCCCGCCGGGTCACCGGCGCCGTGGTCATCGGCATGCTGCTGGTCACGGTGCTCGGCTGGTCCACGGGCGCGGCCGAATTCCAGGGGGTTTTTTCCGCGCCGCCACCGCTCACGACCTTTCTTTCCCTGGACCTCGCCGGCGCTTTCGACCTGTCCATGGTCACGGTGATACTGACACTGCTCCTGGTGGATGTCTTCGATACGGCCGGGACGCTCGTGGGCGTCGCCAACCGCGCGGGCATGCTCGACGAAAACGGCCACCTGCCGCGGCTGCGCAAGGCGCTGCTCGCCGACTCCAGCGCCACGGCGATCGGCGCGCTGCTCGGCACCTCCTCCACCACCAGCTATATCGAGAGCGCCGCCGGCGTCGAAGCCGGCGGCCGCACGGGCCTGGCCTCGGTCACCACCGCACTCCTGTTCCTGCTCTGTCTCTTCATCGCCCCGCTGGCGCAGAGCATTCCGGCCTTCGCCACCGGCGCGGCGCTTCTCTTCGTCGCCTGCATCATGGCCCGCGCCCTCGAGGATCTTGACTGGGCCAATGTCACCGAGTCCACGCCGGCTGTGGTCACCTCGCTCGCGGTCCCTCTCTCCTACTCCATCGCGGACGGCATCGGCCTCGGCTTCATCACTTACGCGGCGATCAAGCTCGTCTCCGGTCACGGCCGCGAGTGCCCGGCGGCGGTCTATGTGGTGGCAGCAGTCTTCGTGCTAAAGTTCGCCTTCCTCGGCTAGGGCGAAGACAGGGTCATGGACGACAAGGTCTACATTTCCGCGAACGACCTCCTGCTGGATTCCTTCCGCCTCGCCCAGAAGATCTATGACAGCGGCTTCCGCCCGGACTTCATCATCGGCGTCTGGCGCGGCGGTGCGCCGGTCGGGATCGCTATCCAGGAGTACCTCGAGTACGTCGGTATCCACACGGACCACATCGCCATCCGCACCTCGTCCTACTATGGCATCAACAAGCAGGACAAGACGGTGCGCGTGCACGGCCTCGACTACATCATCGACAACGTCAACGCCGAGCACCAGGTGCTGCTCGTGGACGATGTCTTCGATTCGGGACGCAGCATCCGCGCCATCTTCGACAAGCTGCGCGCGAAGACCCGGCGCAACATGCCCGAGACCATGCGCGTCGCCACCCCCTGGTACAAGCCGGCGAAGAACGTTACCGATATCACCCCGGACTACTACGTCCACGAAACAGACGCCTGGCTGGTGTTCCCCCACGAGCTCGTCGGCCTGACGCCGGAAGAGATCCAGGCCAACAAGGGCGATCTGGCCAGCACCATCAGCCCGGGGCTGCACGAGCCCTGAAGCGCGCGCCGGCCCGACGCACCGCCCGCGCCGCAGGCCGGCTACAATAGCCGGTTTCAGCAATAGCCGGTTTCAGCCGTAATCCGCTGACGTCGCACCGCCGGAGCCCCGCATGCCCCATCGCATCCCCGCCGCGTTCGCCATCCGTGCCGTCATCCTGGGCCTTTGCGGCCTGGTCGCCGCCTGCAGCGGCACACCGCGGGAAGGCAGCGTCCCGGCCCGCTACTGGTCCGTCGCCGGCGAGCAGTGGCTTGCGACCGACGACCTCGCCACGGCGGTGGCGGACGCCGACTATCTCCTGCTCGGGGAAATCCACGACAACGCGGCACACCACCTGGGCCAGGCGGACCTGCTCCGGCGCTTTCCCGGTGAGAACCTCGCGGTGGGCTTTGAGCAGCTGGACAGCGCCCAGGCCGCGGGGCTCGACGCGGCGCTGGCCAGCGACGACCCACTGGCCGCACTGCCGGACGCGGTGGCCTGGGCGGACGCGGGCTGGCCACCCTGGGGACTCTACGAGCCTGTGTTTGCGGCGGCGCTCGAGCGCGGCCGGCGCATCGTTCCACTGTCCTTTCCCCGGCGCGAGGCCTTCGCCATCGCCGAAGCCGGCTATGACGCGGTGCTGCCGCCGGAGGCGATCGCCGCCCTCGATCCGGCCGGCGTTCTCGACGCGGCGGCGCAGGCCGTGCTCGAGCGGGAACTGGCTGACGCCCACTGCGGCAAATTGCCCGCGTCGATGCTGCCGGCCATGGCGAAGGTGCAGGTTGCGCGGGACGCACACATGGCCTGGCGCCAGGTCCATGCCGGCGAGCGCGGCGTGCTTGTGCTCGGCGCGGGCCACGCGCGGCGGGATCGGGCCGTCCCACGCTTTCTCGAACGCTTGCGGCCCGAGGCCCGCATCGCAGTGGTCGTTTTCGTCGAGCGTCGACCCGACGCCACCTTCCCCGACGACTACCCGGAAGCGCAACCGGGCTTTGCGGACTTCGTCGCCGTGACCGCGGCGGCGGAGCGTCCGGACCCCTGCGCAGGCATCGGCGAACATTGAACCTCAAGCATTGAGGGAAGGACCTTGAGGCGCACAGGTTGAAAGTCGGTGTCCTCCTGCTCGCCGCCGGCCGCGGCACCCGCTATGGCAGCGACAAGCGCCGGGCGCGCCTCCCGGACGGGACGCAGCTACTCGACGGCAGCATCGCGGCCATTGCCGAAACCGGCCTCCCGCTTCGCGTCGCACTGGGCCCTGGCGACGGCGCCCTGGCGGAGGCGCTGAACCTGCGCGCCATCGACACGCTCCGCTGTGCCGAAGCAAGCCGGGGCATGGGAGCGACCCTGGCAGCTGCCGTACGGCAGCTCCCGGCCTGGGATGCGGTGCTGATCGCCCTCGGCGATATGCCGTGGCTGCGCCCTGCGAGCATCGCGGCGGTAGCGCGGGCCGCCGGGCCGGCTCTGATCTGCGTTCCCTGCCACGACGGTCGCCGCGGCCACCCGGTGGCCTTCGGCGCACGCTTCCTGCCCGAACTCGCCGCCCTCGACGGCGACCGCGGCGCCCGCGACCTGCTCCTGCGCCACACGGCGGCGGTACGGGAACTGCCGGTCGATGATCCGGGAGTGCTGCGCGATGTCGATCGTCCCGCGGACCTGGAAGATGCCGCGCTATACCCCGGGACACAGGGCCGCTAGACTAGGGCGCAAACCCCGAAAAGGGATGCCGTTTGCCCCTGTTCCCGCCCGACGCCAATCCGCCGCTGTCGCGCTGGCTCCCCGGTTTCCTGGCAGCGGTCATCGCCTGGCAGTCACTGAACATCGCGGCGCTGCACGCGGCGCCGTTCGGCGGCGCTCTCGCACCCTTCTTCCCGACGCCCTGGTCCCAGGTGCTGCTCAAGGCGCTCGCCGCTGCGGCGCTCGCCTTTGCTGCCATTCGCGGGCACAACTCGCCGACACTGCCGTCGCTGGCGCTCCTCTGCGGTGCCCTCGCCCTGGGTGCCTGGTCCAGCCTGCTGTTCCAGGCCGACATGGGCAGCTACCGGGCACCGGGCGCACCCTGGGCAGACATTCTGAACCAGGTGAGCTATGCCCTCGTCTGCCTGGCGATTCTCTGGCTGCCGACGCACGGCGCCGTGTTCACTTCCCGGCGCATGATGCTGACGGACCTGCTCATCGCCCTCGGCGCCTTCGGCCTGCTCCTGTGGGAATTCGTTCTCCTGCCGAGCCGCAACGCCAGTGAAGCACCGGCGACGCTGGCAACGCTGCTGGAGATCGGCTACCCGGTGCTAGACGCGGCTCTCCTCTCGGCACTGCTGCTGAAGTTCCCGATCTCGCGCCTCGGGCCCAATCGCGTGGCCTTCCGCCTGCTGGCCATCTCGGTGCTTGTACTGTTTCTCGCCGACAGCGCCTTCGGTATCCATCGCTACCTCCAGCAAAGCACTGCGCTGCTCCTCGTGGCCGAACTGCTCTACAGCACCGCCACCATCGGCATGCTCGCCACGGGCCTTCGCTACGGGCGCGCAGCGAGCCTGCACCCGACACCGGCGGCGCAGCAACACAGCCAGATCGACCTGTCTCCGGTGAGCGTTGCCATGATGGCCGCGGTGCTCAGCGCGCTTTTCTTCGAGGTACTGCTCAAGGACGTGCCCAGCAAGCGCATTCTCCTGGGCACGGGAGCGTTGATGATACTGCTTCTCTACCGGCAGATGCTCACCCACGCGCTGCGCAAGGCATGGATGGAAGCCCAGGAGAGACACCTCCAGGCGACCGTGGACGAGCGCACGCGGGAGCTCGCCGAGGCCAACCGCAAGCTGGAACAGCTGGCGGAGCTCGATGCGCTGACCGGCCTGCCGAATCGCCGTGCCCTGGAGCGCAAGCTCAACGAGAGCTGGCACATGTGCGCGCGCCTAAGGGAACCCCTGGCCGTCGCGATCATCGACATCGACTTTTTCAAGCCGTACAACGACAACTACGGCCACGGCGAGGGTGACAAGTGTCTCCGCGCCGTGGCGCAGGCGCTGGCCATGCACCTGCGCCGCAGCACGGACCTCGTCGCCCGCTACGGCGGCGAGGAGTTTGCGGCGGTCATGCCGCTTACGGAAGCGAGGGCCGCCGCGGGCTTCATGGAGGACCTGCGCGCCGCGGTCGCCGCCCGGCATCTCGTGCACGAACACTCTCCTGCGGCGGACCGGATCACCATCAGCATCGGTATCGCCGACTGCCTGCCGGGCGCCGGGAACCACTGGCAGAGCCTCCTGGATGACGCGGACCGGGCGCTCTATGCGGCGAAGGAAGCCGGGCGCAACCATGTGCAGGTCGCAGCCGGAGACCGCGGCTCACTGCACGGCGTCATCTGAGGCGCCCGCGCGCGCGGGTGCAAGCGCGAGGCAGTCGTCGCCGCGATCGCGGATCGCCTCGCAGGCCGCCCGGGCCGCGGCGAGTGACGCAAACGGTCCCGCCTCGAGGCGCAGGAACCGGCCCCGCTCCCCGAGTACCACCGGTACCAGCTCGTGCTGCAGACCCGCAAGGACGGCACCGTGCCGCGCGAGGAGCGTACGCCAGCCGCGTTCCGCATTGGCGGATTCGCGGTAGGCCGCGAGGCGCAGACGGTAGCTGCCGGCAAGGTCCGCCGCCCCGGCCGGCGAGGTCGGCTCCCCGGTGGCTGCCTCCGCCACCGGGGCTTCCGTTACCGTGTCCTCCCCCATGGCCCCATCCCGGCGCGCCGGCGATGCTGGCGCGGGCGCCTCCACCACCGGCTCCGGCGGCGCCTCGGACAGGGCGGGAAGCACCGCCGGGCGTACGCCGGCCTCGCGCAGGTCAGTGAAGCGGCGCCAGGCCTCGCGGTTGCCCGCCATGGCCGCCCGCGCGTACCAGGCGGCGGCGACCGACCGGTCCTGCGCCACACCGCTGCCCTGCTCGTAGGAATAGGCAAGGTTCACCTGCGCGGGAAGGTGGCCGCGCTCCGCCGCGGCGCGAAACAGGCGGACGGTCTGCTTGAGGTCCTGCTCCACACCGCGGCCGTCGAGGTAGAGCAGGGCGAGATTGTACTCCGCATCTGCCAGCCCCCGGGCAGCGGCGCGACGGTACCAGCGGGCTGCCGTCGCAGCACTCGGCACGACACCCTGCCCCCGCTCGTAGGCAATGCCCAGGGCAAATTGCGCACGGGGGTGGCCATCATCGGCCAGCGGCTGCCAGAGTGCGATCGCCGCCGTGTACTCGCCGCGCTGCCAGGCGGCTTCGCCCGCTGCGTAGTCATCCGCGACAGCGCCGGACACGAGCGCGGCCAGCAGCAGCGCCGCGGGCAGGCGCTTCGCAAGCCATCGCATCACGGCTTGCTTTGCCCACGCTGCGCCGGGCACCCGGTCTGACAGGGCACTCACGGCAGGCACACACGCACCCGGGCGCCGCCGAGCTCGCTATCCTCGAGCGCCAGCTCGCCCCGCTGTGCGTTGACGATTTCCAGCACGACCGCCAGCCCGATACCCTGCCCCTCCCGGCGCGTATCCGCCCGGGCGCCGCGATGCAGGAGCAGGTCGCGCAGTTCCGGCGAGATGCCCGCACCGTCGTCTTCCACCGTGAGGGACAGGCTGCCGCCGCCGCTGCCACCAGCCACGGTGATGCGCACACGGCTCTGTGCGTACTTGCAGGCGTTATCGAGCAGATTGCCGAGCAGCTCCATGAGGTCGCGTTCGTCACCGCGGAAACTCGCGCCCGCCGGGCAGTGCGTCTCCAGCGCCAGCTGCCGGTCCGCGTAGACCTTGAGGAGCGTCGTGCGCAGCCGCGCAAGCACCGGCGCCACCGCCACGCGCTGCAGCAGCCGGCTACTGCCTCCCGCTGCACGCTGCAGGTGCCAGCCGATCACCTGCTCCATGCGCTCGAGCTGCTCGTCGAGGAGCCGCGGGTAGGCGCTGTCCCCGGGCGCGGCGTTACGCAGCACCGCGAGCGGCGTCTTCAGGCTGTGGGCAAGGTCCGCCAGCGTGTTGCGCATGCGCTCCCGCCGTTGCTGTTCCCCGCTGAGCAGCAGCTGCAGGTTTTCCGTCACCGGGCGGACTTCCCGCGGCCACGGCCCCTCGAGGCGCGCGGTCTCGCCGGCCTCGATCCGGGCGATATCCCCCGCCAGCCGCGCCAGCGGGCGAAGACCCCAGGCCAGGATCAGGCCCTGAACGGCCAGCAGCGCAAGGATCGTCGCGCCCAGCCACAGCCACAGGCTGCGCCGGTAGGCGGCGATATCCGCATCCCGGGGCCCGGTGCTCTCGGCGACGGAGAAGCGCAGGGGTACCGCGGCACCGTCGTCCGTTTCCCAGAGAACCTGGTAGGCATGGCGCAGCAGTCCCTCGCGCTCAGACCGATGCCGCTGCCCCGGCGCCAGCTCGGGAACGCCTGCGGTGAGCGCAGCCAGCGGCTGCGGCAGCAGCGCAGCGGAGGGCGACAGCCAGAGCGGCTCGCCGCTGCCGTCCGTGACCAGCGCATAGAGCCCCGAGTTCGGTTGGGCGAGCCGGGGCTCGAGGGGCACCAGGGGCAGCGTGATACCGCCGTCGTAATCGGCCTGCGCGAGCAACGCCAGCACCTGGAGCTGCAGCCGCTCGCCGGCGGCGGCGTCGAGAGCCAGCCGGTGCGCGCGCTCGAGGGACCACCCGGTGATTCCCAGGGCGAGCGGCAGGAGCAGTGCCGAGGCGAGGAACAGGCGCGCAGCGAGGGACAGGGGCTGCCTGGTCATGCGCTCGAGCGGTCCAGGGTGAAGCGGTAGCCGGCACCGCGCACTGTCTCGATCGGCGCCAGGCCGCCCTCCGGATCGAGCTTGCGGCGCAGGCGAGCCACGAACTGCTCGATGACGTTGCCGTCACGGTCGTGGTCGTGGTCGTAGAGGTGATCGAGCAGTTCGCTGCGCGAGATCACCTCGCCGGCCCGGTGGGCGAGATAGGCCAGCGTGTTGTACTCATAGGCGGTCAGGCTCAGTTCCTCCTCCCCGCGGCACACGCGGCGGGCGCTGAAGTCGATGCGCAGCGGTCCGTAGTCCGCCACGCTCGACCGCCGTCCCTCGACCCGGCGCAGCAGCGCGCGCAACCGCGCCTCTACCTCCTCAAGGTAGAAGGGCTTGGTGACATAGTCGTCGGCGCCGGCCTCCAGCCCGCCGACCTTGTCCTGCCAGTCGGCGCGGGCCGTGAGGATGAGGATAGGCATGGCGAGCCCCTCGTCGCGCCAGCGCCGGATGAGTTCCATGCCCTCGATATCGGGCAGGCCCAGGTCGACGATGGCGATATCGCAGGGGTACTCGCTGGCGAGCCAGGCCGCCTCGCGGCCGTCCGGCGCTTCGTCGACAACGAAGCCCGCAGCCCGGAAATGGCCGGCGAGGCGTTCGCGCAGGCGCACGTCGTCCTCGACGATGAGCAGGCGCACCGCTCAGTCCTCGATGGTCACGGTCGTCACGCGGCCATCCTCGCGCAGGAGCCTTACCCGGTAGCCGTCACGGGAGCGACCGACGGCAAGCGCACGGCCGCCGTAGCGCCGCTGGGCTTCCGCCACGGCTGCGCGCGCACCGGGGTCGCCCCCGGCCGGCGCCACGAGGGACTGGCGCGCCGGCGCGCCGTTTTCCCGCTCGCGGCCGCGCTCCCGGTCGTCTTCGCGCTCGTCGCGGCCACGCTCGAGGGCCCGCAGGATGCGTTCCTGCCAGGCTTCGAGACCGTCGTCGTCGGCGCGGAGGCCGGCGCTGCCCGCGAGCAGCGCGGTGACAAGCAGGGGCAGGCAGAGCCAGCGAGGGAGCATGGGCGTGTTCCAGCGGCGGGCTGTCCCCGGGGCCGGGGGCTCAGGGCAGCGGTTTCAGCTCCACACGGACCGGGATCGTGGCACCGGGATCGCGGGCCGTGCGCGTCTCGTAGATGGTATCGCCATAGCGGTAGCTGACGCGATAGCCACTGACCCGCTCGCGCTCCCGCAGCTCATACTCCACGCTGCACACATCCTCGGTGACATAGTAGCCGTCGTCGCGCTGCTGGCGCCGGCCGATGTCGTTGCCAACGGAAGCCCCGAGGACTGCGCCGGCGCCGGCGATAACACCCTGGTGCCCCGTGTCATCGCCAATGGCCCCGCCGAGGGTGCCGCCGAGCACCGCGCCGAGGATCGCCGGCGTCGCCGAGCGGTTGCGGCCGCGCTCTACCACGCGCACGCGCTCGGCGCGGCAGGTCTCGTGGGGAATGCGCTCGGTGACGACCTCGACAATCGGCTGCGCGGACACCACGGGAGCATCGATGACAGTGCTGTGGGATTGTGCCAGGGCGAGGCCCGGGACGCTGAGAGCAAGGGCAAGCAGGGTCTTCTTCATGGTTGCATCCTCCTGTTCAACCTGCCTGCCATGATGCGGCGGCATTCCTGAACGAGGGCTGAACGCCACGGAAAAAGTCAGCAGGCAGCGTTCAGGGCGTGTTCAGGACGCCCGCGACACCATGGGGCCGTGCACTGAACCGGTGTACGCGGAAAAAAAGGAGACAACCCATGGGACGCAGACTCAGGACCCTGGCCCTGGTGGCGGCACTGGCTGCCGTTGTACCCGGCCTCGCGCTCGCCGACCGCGATGACCGCCGCTACGACGATGACCGCTGGGAACGGCGGGCACGCTGGGACGGCGACGGCCGCCAGGACCGTCGCTGGCGCACGCACCACTGGCGCCGGGACCACTGGCGCCGGGACCACTGGCGTTGGGACCACTGGCGTCGGGACCACTGGCGTGACTACCGGCGCTGGCGCGGGCACCGGGCTGTGCCCCGCCAGCGCTGGTATGGCGGCTGGTACACCGCGCCGCGCCACCCCTGGTACCCGCGCTACGGGTACCCTGACCGTCGGTACCGGGGCGCGGGCATCATCGGTGGCGCCATCATCGGGTCAGCGATCACCGGTGCGCTCCTCGACGAGGAATGCAGGGACTGCAGCCGCGACCGCGAGCTGCGGCCGACGCGCGAAAGCATCCGCTGCTACCGCCTGGAACGTTCCGCGGACGGCTACGAGCGGCGCATCGAGCTGCCGGCGAGCGAGTGCCGGCGCTAGGCGCGGCTCAGGGCGCGACGGCGCGCACCGTGCCCTCGCGGCGCGGGTCCGCGGCACCCACGAGGCCCTTCGCCGTGACACGGATCACGTGCAGCCCGGAGTTCTCGCCCTCACGCTCCTGGACCGGGTAGCCGCGGGCGGCGAGGGCGTCGGCGAGGGCATCGCCGGTGCCCGTGCCCACCTCTACCCGTACCGGTCGCCCGCGGGCGATGATGTTGGGGAAGGCGACCGCCTCCTCGACGGAGAGGCCCCAGTCGAAGACACCGAGCACCGTCTTGGCAACATAGGCCGGGATGGAGTTGCCGCCCGGTGATCCCGTGACCATGACCAGCTCACCGCTGGCATCGTCAAATATTAGCGTGGGCGACATGGAGGAGCGCGGTCGTTTGCCCGGGCCTACCGCGTTGGCGGGGTGCGGCCCGGTCGGGGACACTTCCCGGGCAAAATCCGTGAGCTCGTTGTTGAGGAGAAAGCCGGCGGCCCAGCGCGAACTGCCGAAGGGCGCCTCGACCGTGGCGGTGAAGGAGACGGCATTGCCCTCCCCGTCGACGATCGACAGGTGCGTGGTACCGCCGATTTCCTGCGTCGTATCCGCACCGTGGCGCGCTGCCTGCGGCATGCCCAGGAGCACCGCGTCCGGGTCGCCGTGGCCGGCTTCCTCCCCGGGCGCCGCGCGATCCCCGGACCGCGCTTCGATGTAGCGCGGGTCGAGCAGGTGTCGGAGCGAGAGCGTCATCGCTTCCGGGTCGCCGAAGTAGTGGTCGCGGTCGGCATAGGCGAGGCGCTGCGCATCGACGAAGCTCGCGACGCGATCTTCCCGGCCGGGGTTCTCCGGCAGCAACGCGTCGTAGAGGTTGGCGACGAGAATCTCCATGGCGCCGGAGGAGGGCGGCGTGGCACTGCAGATGCGCAGGGAACGCCAGGGCCCGCAGACCGCTTCACGCTCCACGGCGCGGTAGCCTGCGATATCACCGAGGCTGAGCGTGCCGGGATGGGGCTCTTCGGCCACCGCGGCAACGATCTCGGCGGCCACGTGACCGCCATAAAACGCGCCGGCGCCCTCCTCCGCGATCGCTTCCAGTGTTTCCGCATACTCGGGATTCCTGCGCATGGCACCGGCCTGCAGCGCCTCGCCACCGGGGTAGAAATAAGCGGCCGTGTCCGGATTGTCATCCAGCCGCGTGTACTTCCTCATGCGCTCCAGCAGACCGGCCAGCCGCGGGGACACCTCGAAGCCCGCTTTCGCGAGACGGATCGCCGGCTGGAACAGGTCCGGCCAGGGCAGCCTCCCGTGCCGGTCGTGCGCCTGCTTGTACAGCGCCACCACGCCCGGCACCCCGACGGCCAGCCCCGACTGCCAGGCATCGAGGAAACCCATGACTTCGCCGTCGCGCATGAACATGTCCACGCGTGCGCCGGCCGGCGCCGTCTCCCGGCCGTCGTGGAAGACAATGCGGTCATCCGTCCGGTCGTACACCAGCATGAAGCCGCCGCCACCGAGGCCGGAGCTCTGCGGCTCCACGAGGCCGAGGACGGCGTGCGCCGCGATGGCCGCATCCACCGCGTGGCCGCCGCGCTCGAGCATCGCCACCGCGGCGTCGGTCGCGTAGGGGTTGGCCACGGCCGCCATGGCGCCGTGGGGCCAGCCGTCGTCGGCCGCAAGCCGCAGCGGCAGGGCGATCGCGACAGCGATGAGTAACAGTTTTTTCAGTCGGGGCATGCTGGCATCCTGCTCGGGTGTGGTGCGCATGGTACCGAATGCGCGAGAGCTGCGCAGTGCTCAGCGCTGCAGCTTGGTCTCCAGGATCACCGAGGACTTGGTGCGCAGCACGCCGCGCAATTCGCTGATGCGGTCGAGGAGCTGACTGAGGGCGCCGGTGCTCGGCGCGGAGAGCACCACAATCAGGTCATAATCGCCGCTGATGGCGTAGAGAGCCTGCACTTCCGCAAGGCGGCCGAGTTGCTCGGTCACCTGCGCCGTGAGCCGCTGCTCCACCTCCACCAGCACGTGCGCGGCCACCTGCCCGGCGCGGTACGCCTCACCGAGCGTGACCGTATAGCCGGTGATGATGCCCTCGCGCTCCAGCCGCGCCATGCGATTGTGCACCGTGGCCCTGGACACGCCGAGGCGGCGGGCGAGGGCCGTGGAGCTCAGGCGGCCGTCCCCACGCAGGGCGGCGATAATGCGGTCATCCAGCGAGTCTGACATTCCGTCATAATAGCTTGACGAATTGCCATTTAGAAGGACACATCCGCGCGGTTCGGCTATTCAGAATGACAGCCCCCCCGCGTAGACTGAGACGCGATCACAGGAAGAGGCGACAGGACGAGGTGAAAGCCATGCAGGTAACCCGCGCGACCTTCGACGAGGTCATGGTGCCCAACTATAATCCCGCCGCCGTCATCCCGGTACGCGGTGAAGGCTCGCGCCTGTGGGATCAGGATGGCCGCGAGTACATCGACTTCGCCGGCGGCATCGCCGTGAACTGCCTCGGCCACTGTCACCCCGCCGTCGTCAGCGCCCTGAAAGACCAGGCGGACCGGCTCTGGCACCTGTCCAATGTCTACACCAACGAGCCGGCGCTGCGCCTCGCGCGCAAGCTTGTCGATGCCACCTTCGCCGAGCGGGTCTTCTTCGCCAACTCCGGGGGCGAGGCGAACGAAGCCGCCCTCAAGCTGGCGCGGCGCTGGGCCGTGGACCACCACGGCCCCGAGAAGGACCAGATCATCGCCTTCGAGCGGGCCTTCCACGGCCGCACCTTCTTCACCGTCACCGTCGGCGGCCAGCCCGCCTACGCCGAGGGCTTCGGCCCGCGCCCGGGCGCCGTGGACCACGTGCCGTACAACGACCTCGCGGCCCTCGAGGCGGTCATCTCCGACCGCACCTGCGCCGTGGTCCTCGAGCCCCTGCAGGGCGAGGGGGGCATCATCAACCCGGCGCCCGGTTTCCTTGCCGGCGTGCGCGAACTCTGCGACCGGCACAACGCCCTGCTGGTCTTCGACGAGGTCCAGACCGGCGTCGGCCGCACGGGCCACCTCTACGCCTACGAAGGCGCCGGCGTGACCCCCGATATTCTCTCCAGCGCCAAGGCCCTGGGCGCCGGCTTCCCCATCGGCGCCATGCTCACCACGGCGGCCATCGCCGAGAGCTTCAAGGTCGGCACCCACGGCAGCACCTACGGCGGCAACCCGCTCGCCTGTGCCGTGGGCGAGACCGTGCTCGATCTCATCAACACCCCGGAGGTGCTGGAGGGCGTGAAGGCCCGCGGCGAGCGCATCCGGGCGACGCTCGAGGCTATAAACGCCGAGCACCAGGTCTTCAGCGAGATCCGCGGCCAGGGCCTGCTCATCGGCGCGGCCCTCGCGCCGGCCTACGCCGGCCGCGCGCGGGATTTCCTCAACGCCGCCCTCGACGCCGGCACCATGGTGCTCGTTGCCGGTGCAGACGTGGTGCGCTTCGCGCCATCGCTGGTCATCCCCGAGGCCGACATCGACGAAGGGCTGCGCCGCTTCGCCGAGGGCGTTGCCGCCGTGGCGGAGCCGGCAGCGGCCGCGAGCTGACGCCATGATGGTCATCCGGCCCATCGAGGCCCGGGACTTCCCGGCCCTCGTCCGCTTTGCCTACGAGTCCGGCCACGGCTTCACCTCCCTGCCGAAAAACGAACCACAGCTGCAGGTGCGCATCGAGCGCGCCCGGCAGGCCTTCCGGGAGGGCCCGGATGCGCGCGGCAACGCGGGCTTCCTGTTCGTCATGGAGGACAGCGAGAGCGGCGCCGTCGTCGGCACCAGCGGCATCGAGGCGCGGGTGGGGACGGAGGACGCCGTCTACCACTACCACCTGAGCAAGGTCGTGCACACCTCGCGGGAGCTCGGCATCCACAATACCGTGGACGTGCTCACGCTGTGCAACGACTACTCCGGCGCCACGGAGATCTGCACGCTGTTCCTCACCCCCGAGGCCCGGCAGCGGCGCAACGGCTTTCTGCTGTCGCGCTTCCGCTTCCTGTTCATGGCCCAGCACCCGCTGTTCTTCGCCGATACGGTCATGGCGGAGATGCGCGGCGTGAGCGACGAGGACGGCCGCTCGCCCTTCTGGGGCTGGCTGCAGAAACATTTCTTCTCCATGGACCTGGCCGATGCCGTGCACCGCGTGGGCATGGGGCAGAAGTCCTTCATCGCCGAACTCATGCCCCACTACCCCGTGTACGTGAGCCTCCTCGACAAGGCCGCCCAGGCGGTCATCGGCAAGGTGCACGCCCAGACCGTACCGGCGCTGCGCATGCTGGAGCGCGAGGGTTTCCTCTGGCGCGGTTACATCGACCCCTTCGACGCCGGCCCCACGGTGGAAGCGCGCCGCGACGCCATCGGCTCCGTCGCCGCCAGCTGGGCGGAGACCGTCGCCGTCGTCGACCGCCTGCCTGCGGAGGCGCCGACGGCGCTGCTGACCAATGGCGAGTGCGCGGGCTTCCGCGCCACCCTCGGCAGCTACCGCGTCGACGACAACGGCACGCTGCAGATCGACGCCGCCGCAGCGGCGGCGCTGCGCACGGAGAGCGGCGGCCGGCTGCGGGCCCTGGCCCTGCCGGCCAGGCAGTTACGCGAATGGCAGGAGGAGCACGCCGCATGAACAGTCACTACTGGAACGGCCAGTGGCACGCGGGCGGTGGTGACCCGCTGCGCTCCACGGACCCGGCGCACGGCACGGTGCTCTGGGAGGGCCGGACGGCGACCGCTACCGATGTCGATGCCGCCATTGGCGCGGCCCGGGAGGCCGCCCCGGCCTGGGGCCGGCGCTCGCTCGACGAACGCATAGGCCTCGCAGAAACCTTCGCTGAAGCGGTGAAGGCCGACAGCGAGCGGCTGGCACGGCTCCTCGCCGCCGAGGTCGGCAAGCCGCTCTGGGAGGCGCGCACGGAAATCGGGGCCATGGTCGGCAAGGTGAAGCTGTCCATTGACGCCCAGGCGGAACGCGCCGGCAGCCGCAATCAGCCCATGGGTACCGGTACCGCTGCCCTTCGCCATCGCCCCCACGGCGTCCTCGCGGTCTATGGCCCGTACAATTTCCCCGGGCACCTGCCCAACGGCCACATCGTTCCGGCGCTCCTCGCCGGCAACACGATCGTTTTCAAGCCCAGCGACCTCACCCCCGCCGTGGGCGCGGCCATGGTCGAACTCTGGGAACGGGCCGGCCTGCCCGCGGGCGTGCTCAACCTCGTGCAGGGTGCCGTCGGCACCGGCGAAGCCCTCGCCGGCCACCCGCAGATCGACGGGCTGCTGTTCACCGGCAGCGCGAAAACCGGCCAGCTCCTGCACCGGCAGTTCGCCGGGCAGACCGGCAAGCTGCTGGCGCTGGAGCTCGGCGGCAACAACCCGCTCATCGTCGATCGCGTGGCCGACCTCGACGCAGCCGCCCACACGATCATCCAGTCCGCCTTCATCACCAGCGGCCAGCGCTGCACCTGCGCCCGGCGCCTGTTCCTGCCCGCGGGCGCAGACGGCGATGCGCTTCTCGACAAGCTGCTGGCCGCCACCCGGGGCCTGCGCCTCGGCGCCTGGGACGACGAACCGGCACCCTTCCTCGGGCCGGTGATTTCCGCGCAGGCCGCCTCAAACCTGCTCGCCGCCCAGGACGACCTCCTCGCCACCGGCGCCGAGGCGCTGCAGCCGCTCGCCGGCGACCCCCGCGGCGGGGCCTTCCTGGCGCCGGGTATCGTGGAGGTCAGCGCCCTCGGCGACGATCTGCCGGACGAAGAGCGTTTCGGCCCGCTGCTGCAGGTGCTCCGCTACGCGGACCTCGACGAGGCCATTGCCGGCGCCAACGCCACCCGCTACGGCCTCGCCGCCGGCGTCATCGGCGACGACGAGGACCGCTACCATTACTGCCGGGAGCGGCTCCGCGCCGGCATCCTGAACTGGAACGGCCCGACCACCGGCGCCAGCGGATCGGCCCCCTTCGGCGGCATCGGCGATTCCGGCAACCTGCGGCCCAGCGCCTGGTACGCCGCAGACTACTGCGCCTACCCGGTGGCCTCCGTGGAGCTGCCTGCGGTAGCGCTACCGGAGCAACCCGTGCCGGGCACACCCTGGAGCAAGGAGGGCTGAGCGACAGCATGGACCCCACGGAATTCTTCGACCGGCTCTGGGACGATTACCTGCAGCACGCGCCGAGCGCCGAGGGCATCCACGCCCTGCTCGGCGGCGGCGCGCCGATCGTCAACGACCATATCGCCCTGCGCACCTTTGCCACGGACCGCCTCGGCGTCGATGCCCTGCACCCGCTGTTCGAGGCCCTGGGCTACGAGATCGGCGACCACTACCGGTTCCGCGTCAAGAAACTGCGGGCGCGCTACTACCGCCACCCGGACCCGGCCCGGCCGAAGATCTTCATCAGCGAGCTGCTGCTCGACGAGTGCAGCGACACCCTGCGCGACACGGTGCTGGCGCTCTGTGAGCAGGTGTCCGCCGCCGCCACGGCCGAGCCCGCCTTCCTTTGCGGAAACCGGCCCTGGGACCTGCCGTTCGCCAGCTACCGCGCGCTGCGCGAGGAGAGCGAATACGCCGCCTGGCTTGCCGCGCACGGCTACCGGGCCAACCACTTCACCGTGAGCGTGAACGACCTCCCGGGCTTCGACGCCGTCGCCGCGGTGAATGCCGCGCTGAAGAGCGCCGGCTACGCGCTCAACGACGCGGGCGGTGAAATCAAGGGCTCCCCGGAGGTGCTCTTGGAACAGTCGTCCACCCTCGCCGACCGCGTACCCGTGCGCTTCAGCGACGGCGAGCAGGTTGTTCCGGGCTGCTTCTACGAGTTCGCCTATCGCTACCGGCAGGCCGACGGCAGCCTCTACCAGGGTTTCGTCGAGGCCAGTGCCGACAGGATCTTCGAAAGCACGGACGCGGGCGCATGAGCAAGCTCGACGCTGCCATCCGTGACGCCGCCCTCGCCTTTGTGGCCGAGGGCGCGGAAACCATGCGCGCCGAAACCATCGCGCTGGCCGAAATCAATTCCGGGAGCTACCACGCCGCGGGCGTGAACCGCGTGCGCGAGGCGCTGGCGGAACTGTTCGCTGACCTGGGCGCAGAGAGCACGGTCCTGCCATCAGCGCCGCTGGAAGTGCTCGACGACGACGGCGCCCTGCGGGAACGCACCCTGGGCGACGGGCTGCGTCTGCGCAAGCGACCGGACGCACCCTTCCGGGTGTTTCTCTGCGGGCACATGGACACGGTGTTTCCAGCGGACCACCCCTTCCAGGCCGTGCACGAGATCGACGGCGACACGCTCGGCGGACCCGGCGTGGCAGACCTCAAGGGCGGCCTCGTGCTCATGCACCGGGCCCTCCTCGCCCTCGAGCGCAGCCCGCTCGCGGAGAAGATCGGCTGGGAGGTGCTTCTCAACCCGGACGAGGAGATCGGCTCGCCGGTCTCGGCGCCGTGGATCCGCGAGGCAGCGGCGCGCGCGGACGTGGGCCTCATCTACGAGCCGAGTTTTCCCGACGGCAGCCTTGCCGGCCGCCGCAAGGGCTCGGGCAACTTCGCCCTGCTCGCCCGCGGCCGCGCCGCCCACGCCGGCCGGGACCACCACCTCGGCCGCAACGCCATCCGCCTGCTCAGCGAGGCCCTGGTCGCCATCGACGATCTCAACGGCCAGCGTCCGGGCGTGACCTTCAACCCGGGTTTCGTGCACGGCGGCGGCGCCGTGAACATCGTGCCGGACACCGCCGTCGGGCGCTTCAATATCCGTGTCGAGGAGCCGGAGGACACCGCCTGGTGCGAGCAGGAACTCGCGGCGATCATCGATTCCCTGGATGCGCGGGACGGGTTGTCCCTCGAGCTGCACGGCGGCTTCACCCGCCCGCCGAAAGTGCCGGGGCCGGCGAACGAGCGCCTCTTCGACCTCGCCCGGGACTGCGGTGCCAGCCTCGGCGTAGACCTCGCCGTGAAGCCGACCGGCGGCTGCTGCGACGGCAACAACCTCGCCGCCGCGGGCGTGCCCAACATCGACACCCTGGGCGTGCACGGCGGCAAGATTCACTCCAGCGAGGAATGGATGCGGGTGTCGAGCCTCGTGGAGCGCGGGCAGCTGAGCGCGCTACTGTTGTTGCGGCTGGCGGCCGGGGACTGGTCACCGGACTGAACCGTGCGGAGCGCCGGGCGAAAATCGCTTATCGTGGCGTTCCCGGAGCGGGGGGCTGGGGGGGGGGCCCGCCGTCTCCCCCCCCCCAACTCGTTGGGGGAGGCCCCCGACCCCCACCCCCCGCTCCGGGAA